>NZ_JBHUYJ010000015.1:57617-60853 GCF_042668715.1 Streptomyces sp. NPDC057271 | reverse complement strand
TGGTGGGGGGATCGATCATGTCGTTCCTTCGGAGAAGGTTCGGGGAAGATCGTCCGGCTGCGGAGGCCCGGGGGCCCGGACCTCCGCAGCCGGTGTGCGATCTAGAGGTACTGACCGGTGTTGGCCACCGTGTCGATGGAGCGTCCGGTGTCCGCGCCCTGCTTTCCGGTGACGAGGGTGCGGATGAACACGATCCGCTCGCCCTTCTTTCCGGAGATCCGGGCCCAGTCGTCGGGGTTGGTGGTGTTGGGCAGGTCCTCGTTCTCCTTGAACTCGTCCACGCAGGCCTGGAGGAGGTGGGAGACGCGGATGCCCTTCTGGTTGTGGTCGAGGAAGGCCTTGATGGCCATCTTCTTGGCCCGGTCGACGATGTTCTGGATCATCGCTCCGGAGTTGAAGTCCTTGAAGTACAGGACTTCCTTGTCGCCGTTGGCGTACGTGACCTCGAGGAAGCGGTTCTCCTCGGATTCCGCGTACATCTGCTCGACCACGGACTGGATCATTCCGTGGGCCGCGGCCTCCTTGGAGCCGTGGTGCTCCGAGAGGTCGTCGGAGTGCAGCGGCAGCGAGGCCGTGAGGTACTTCGCGAAGATGTCCTTCGCGGCCTCGGCGTCCGGGCGCTCGATCTTGATCTTGACGTCGAGCCGGCCGGGGCGCAGGATCGCGGGGTCGATCATGTCCTCGCGGTTGGAGGCGCCGATGACGATGACGTTCTCCAGCCCTTCCACGCCGTCGATCTCGGCGAGCAGCTGCGGGACGATCGTGTTCTCGACGTCCGAGCTGACTCCGGATCCGCGGGTGCGGAAGAGGGATTCCATCTCGTCGAAGAAGACGATGACGGGGGTCCCCTCGCTCGCCTTCTCCCTGGCACGCTGGAAGACGAGGCGGATGTGCCGCTCGGTCTCGCCGACGTACTTGTTGAGGAGTTCGGGACCCTTGATGTTCAGGAAGTAGGACTTCCCTGCGGGCTGCCCGGTCACCTCGGCGACCTTCTTGGCAAGGGAGTTGGCGACGGCCTTCGCGATCAGCGTCTTGCCGCAGCCGGGCGGACCGTAGAGCAGGATGCCCTTCGGCGGCCGGAGCTCGTGCTCCTTGAAGAGGTCCGGGTAGAGGTACGGAAGCTCGACCGCGTCCCGGATCATCTCGATCTGGCCGCCGAGGCCGCCGATCTTGTTGTAGTCGACGTCCGGGACCTCTTCGAGGACCAGTTCCTCGACCTCGCTCTTGGGCACGACCTCGTAGACGTAGCCGGAGCGGGGTTCGAGCAGCAGGGCGTCGCCGGGGCGGATGGTGATGTCCAGCAGCGGCTCGGCGAGCCTGACCACCCGTTCCTCGTCCGTGTGCCCGATCACCAGGGCGCGCTCGCCGTCCTCGAGGATCTCCTTGAGGGTGACGATGTCCCCGGCGCGCTCGAACTCCATGGCCTCGACCACGTTGAGCGCTTCGTTGAGCATGACTTCCTGGCCGCGCCGGAGCTCGTCGAGCTCGACGCTGGGGCTGACGTTCACCCGGAGCTTGCGGCCCCCGGTGAAGATGTCGCAGGTGCCGTCCTCGTTGGCCTGCAGGAAGACACCGAAGCCTGCCGGTGGCTGTGCGAGCCGGTCGACCTCCTCCTTGAGGGCCACGATCTGGTCGCGGGCCTCACGGAGTGTGTTGGCGAGCCGCTCGTTCTGCGCGGACACGCCGGCCAGGTTTGTCTGCAGCTCGACGATCCGCTCTTCGAGAATCCTCGTATGACGCGGAGAGTCGGCGAGCTTGCGGCGCAGGACGGCGATTTCCTGCTCGAGATAGGCAACCTGGCCGGCGGGGTCTTCAGACCCCCGCCCCGGCCGGATGCCGCGGTTGATGTCGTCGTCGTGGGCTGCCACGGTCCTCACCTCCTCCAAGGGGAGCTGGACGCTTCCTGACCCTACCTGCGTGGGTGGTGATTGAAACCCCTAGATCACAAAGACTGTCGGGGTGTGTCCGATCTTCACCCTTGCGCTTCCCCTCACGCCAGGGGAATACCCACCCATCAACATCGGAAAGCAGCCGGTTGTATCGTCATCAGTGGTCAACACCCGTCAGGCTTGGCCGGACTTAGAAGAACGATCTCTTTTTTCGACGCTCAGGAACGGCAGGAGACATGACCGTGCAGCACGAGGCCCCGACGGAGGGCGCCGGCGAGGCGCTGGAGGTCTGGATCGACCAGGATCTCTGCACCGGGGACGGGATCTGCGCGCAGTACGCTCCCGAGGTCTTCGAGCTCGACATCGACGGCCTGGCGTACGTGAAGAGCGCGGACGACGAGCTGCTGCAGGACGCCGGGGCCACGACGCCGGTGCCGCTGCCGCTCCTCCAGGACGTCGTGGACTCCGCCAAGGAGTGCCCGGGCGACTGCATCCACGTACGCAGGGTTTCGGACAGGGTCGAGGTCTACGGGCCTGACGCGGAGTGACGGATCACACGCTCCGCGCGTCGGACTGGGCGGAGCGTACGAAGGTTCCGCCCTTCCATCGCCAGCTGACGCGCTCCTGCTCGTCGGGGCAGCAACTCGGCACGTCCGGGGAGGAGTAGCCGAGCAGGGTGGCGGCCACCGCTCCGTCGCGTACGGCGAGGTCCGCGACGTTCTTGTGCAGGCTGGACTCGACGAGGGTCGCGACCACGCGTGCGCCGGGGCCGGTCTTGGCGTGGGTCAGGACGTAGAGGGCGTGGGGCGGCGTTCCCGAGCCGGCTTCGCAGTGTACGACTGCGACGGTTTCGGGGTTTCCGTCGCCGTCGAGGTCCCCGGAGGCGCGCTGCGCGATCTTGACGGGGGCTCCCCCGCACTCCAGCGGATAGTCGGCCGTCGAGGCGTCGGGCGCGGGCCGTACGGCGGCCGGCGCGGCTCCCGGGGCGGCAGCGGTGGTGGCGGTGGCGGGGCCGGGCTGCAGCAGTCCGGCGGCGGCCACGACGGCGGCCATCGCGGTCGCGGTGGCCAGCCAGTGCACCGGCCGGGCGTGGGTGTGCGCGAGGTCCGGGACGGCGGGGGGCTGCACGCGGGATGTCTCCTGTGAGGGTGGTGCGGAAGGAGTTGCGGGCATCGTGCCACACGTCACAGGCGGGCGGAACAGGCGGGGTGCGGGCTCTCCGCAAAGATGCCGAACGTGAAGGTGCCGGCGTCGAGTTTCCCTCCCCCTTTGGCGGAACCCCACAGAGGTACACGTTCTTTTTTTTGGGGTCCGTCCTGGGGGAGTCCCCCCCTTTTTGTGCCCTCC
>NZ_JBHUYJ010000015.1:19959-57607 GCF_042668715.1 Streptomyces sp. NPDC057271 | reverse complement strand
TTTTTAAACACTTACAGGGGGGGGAAACAGGGGGGGGCGTGGTTTCTCAGGAAGGCGCCCGAAGTGAAGGTGTCCGTGCTTGGTTTCCTGTCCTTGGGGGGGAGACCTGGCAGCCGGCACGCGTTCGTTGTCGGGGCGTCAGTCTGGGGGGCGTCAGCCCTTGTTGGGGCCTTCGTAGTCCTCGCCGTAGGCGCCCTTGGCGGGGCGGCGGCGGCGCATGGGCGGCTCGACGCCGTCGGCGAGGCGCCGGGCGGTGACGAGGAAGCCGGTGTGCCCGATCATGCGGTGGTCGGGGCGGACGGCCAGGCCCTCGACGTGCCAGTTGCGGATCATGGACTCCCACGGCTGCGGTTCGGCGTAGCAGCCGAACTCGCGGATGGACTCCACGGTGCGCGCGAGCTGGGTGGTGGTCGCCACGTAGCAGCAGAGGATGCCGCCGGGGACGAGGGCCTTGGAGACGGCCTCCAGGCACTCCCAGGGAGCGAGCATGTCCAGGATGACGCGGTCGACGTCGGTGTCGGACAGGTTGTCCTGGAGGTCGCCGACGGTCAGCTGCCAGGCGGGGTGCGGGCCGCCGAAGTATCGCTCGACGTTGCCCTTGGCGATCTCGGCGAAGTCCTCGCGGCGCTCGTAGGAGTGCAGCATGCCGCTGTCTCCGATGGCGCGCAGGAGGAAGCTGCTGAGAGAACCCGATCCCACACCGGCTTCCACGACGCGGGCGCCGGGGAAGATGTCGGCGAAGGCCAGGATCTGCCCCGCGTCCTTGGGGTAGACCACGGCGGCGCCGCGGGGCATGGACAGGACGTAGTCGGGGAGCAGGGGGCGCAGCGCGAGGTAGGCGACGTTTCCCGTGGTACGGACAACACTGCCCTCGGGAGCACCGATCAGCTCGTCGTGGGGGAAGGAACCCTTGTGGGTGTGGAAGTTCTTCCCGGCCTCGAGCGTGAACGTGTAGTGGCGTCCCTTGGGGTCGGTGAGCTGGACCTGGTCCCCGACCTTGAAGGGCCCGCGACGGCGGGCGGCACCGGTCGGTTCGGACATGTGACCAGAGTACCGGGGTTATGCGGAGGGTCTTGCCATGGCCTTGACGAAGGCGCGTTCCACGTCGGCGGCGGAGAGGACTCCGTAGATCTCGTCGGTCTCCTCGACGACGAGGTATTCGGAGGCCGGGCTGGCGCGGAGATGGTCGAGGAGGGGTTGGCCGGTGAGTTCGGCGGGGACCCTCATGCCGTCGGTGAGGTCCTGGGTGAGCGTGCTGACGGCGACCCAGGGGCGGCGGTGCTGGGGGACGCCGGCGATGGCGGTCTCGCGGACGAGGCCGGTGGGGTTGCCCTGGCCGTCGACGACGACGAGGGCGCGGGCCCCGGCCTCGTTGGCGCGGCGGAGCGCCTCGGAGAGCGGGGTGGTGGGCTCGACGGGGATCGCGCGCCGGGTGAGGGTGCGGGCCCTGAGTTCGGGGAGGTGTTCGCGGAGCCGGGCCATGCGGAGGCTGTTGCCGGCTCCGGTCCAGATGATGGCGGCCAGGATGGCGGCGAGCAGGGCGTCGGTGACGGTGTCCATGCCGCTGATCTCGTCGGTCGAGTTGCCGAGGAGGCCGGTGCGGGTGAGGAGGGGGAGGCCGATGAGGACGGCGACGGCGAGGGCGCGGCCGACCCAGGCGGCGGCGACGGTGCCGGTCATGGGCTTTCCGGTGATCTTCCAGACGACAGCACGCAGCATGCGGCCGCCGTCCAGAGGGAGGCCGGGCAGCAGGTTGAAGATCGCGACGATCAGGTTGGAGATCATCAGGCCGGCGAGGAGGACGCCGGGGACGGTGCCGGGCTCGACGGCGTACATCGTGAGGTAGAAGACGCCGGCGAGGACGAGGGAGAGGAGCGGGCCCACGAAGGCGAGCACGAACTCGCGGCCGGGGGTCTCCGTCTCCTTCTCGATCTCGGAGACTCCGCCGAAGAACTGGAGCTGGATGCGGCGCACCGGGAGTTTGAAGCGGAGCGCGGCGATGGTGTGGGCCAGTTCGTGCACGAGCACGGAGGCGTAGAAGGCGATCGCGAAGAAGAGGGAGACCAGGTAGCGGGCGGCGCCGAGGTCGGGCAGGACGCGCTGGATCTGGTCGCCGAAGACCCAGGTGATGAGGGCGGCGACGAGGAACCAGCTGGGCGCGACGTAGACGGGCACGCCGAAGGGGCGGCCCATGAGGATCCCTCCGCCAGGTTCCTCGCTCCGCCGGGTGCGGGCGTCGGCGTTGGCCGGCCGTTCCGCGTCGCCGGACCGCGGCCGCTTGTTCTCGCCGCGCTCGTCGTCCTGGTTCACGGGTTCCTCTCGTAGCCTTCCGCGCGACCCCTGTCGTGCGTCACTCTTCGATCATGCAGCGTGACGGGGTCCGGCGTCGATGGTATTCGGCTCGCTGTCGGTGGCGGGTCGTAGGGTCTGTGTCATGAGTACGAGCGAGCAGCCGCCCGTGGGGGCCAGGACGCCCACGTCGTTGTCGCCCTCGCGGGCGAGCGACTTCATGCAGTGTCCCCTGCTGTACCGGTTCCGCGTGATCGACAGGCTGCCCGAGAAGCCGAGCGAGGCGGCGACGCGGGGCACGCTGGTGCACGCGGTCCTGGAGCGGCTCTTCGACCATCCCGCGGCGGAGCGGACGGCGCCGCGGGCGAAGGCGTTGGTTCCGGGTCAGTGGGACCGGCTGCTGGAGTCGCGGCCCGAGCTGGGTGAGCTGTTCGCCGAGGACGCGGAGGGGGAGCGTCTGTCGCGCTGGCTGGTCGAGGCCGAGCGGCTGGTGGAGCGGTGGTTCACGCTGGAGGATCCAACGCGCCTGGAGCCGGCGGAGCGTGAGCTGTTCGTCGAGACGGAGCTCGACTCGGGGCTGCGGCTGCGCGGGGTGATCGACCGGATCGACGTGGCGCCGACGGGCGAAGTGCGGATCGTCGACTACAAGACGGGCAAGGCTCCGCGCCCGGAGTACAGCGAGGGCGCGCTCTTCCAGATGAAGTTCTACGCGCTGGTGATCTGGCGGCTGAAGCAGGTTATCCCGCGCCGTCTGCAGCTGGTGTACCTGGGCAGCGGTGACGTGCTGACGTACGACCCGGTGCAGGCGGATCTGCTCCGGGTGGAGCGGAAGCTGTTGGCGCTGTGGGAGGCGATCCGGCTCGCGACGGAGACGGGCGACTGGCGGCCGCGTCCGACGAAGCTGTGCGGCTGGTGCGACCACCAGGCGGTGTGCCCGGAGTTCGGCGGGACTCCCCCGGTGTATCCGCTGGAGATCAGAGGCACGGTCCGCGAGGAGGCCTCCGCCGAGATCCCGCGGGTCCGCGAGGAGAGTCGCGGAAAGGTGCGGGCGGAGACCCCGGCGGCGGCCCGGGAAGGGGTTCGGGACGAGGTCCGGGAAGGGGTTCGGGACGAGGTCCGGGACCGGGTTCGGGACGAGGTCCGGGAAGAGGTTCGGGACGAGACCCCGGCGGCGGCCCGGGAAGGGGTTCGGGAGAAGACTCTGGAGGAGATCGGGGAGAAGGCCCGGGAGGAGATCCAGGAGGAGGTCCGGGGCGAGATCGTTTCCGCGCGCCCGCCGGAGTCCGGCGATTCGGGGCAGGGCAGAATGGACCCGGTCCAGCCCGCGCCGTGAAGGAGTTCTCGTGGCTATCCGCGTCCTACTGGTCGACGACCAGCCGCTGCTGCGCACCGGTTTCCGGATGATCCTGGAGGCCGAGCAGGACATCGCGGTCGTCGGTGAGGCCGGGGACGGCCTGCAGGCCCTCGACCAGGTGCGGGCGCTCCAGCCCGACGTGGTGCTGATGGACATCCGGATGCCGAGGATGGACGGCGTCGAGGCGACGCGCCAGATCACGGGTCCGGGCCGGGACGGTCCGGCGAAGGTGCTGGTGCTGACCACCTTCGACCTGGACGAGTACGTGGTGGAGGCGCTGCGGGCGGGAGCCAGCGGCTTCCTCCTGAAGGACGCTCCGGCCAACGAGCTGGTGCAGGCGATCCGGGTGGTGGCGGCCGGCGAGGCGATGCTGGCACCGTCGATCACGCGCCGGCTGCTCGACAAGTACTCGGCGCACCTGCCGTCGGGCGACGAGCAGATGCCGGACACGCTGAACACTCTGACCGAGCGTGAGGTCGAGGTCCTGAAACTGGTGGCGCGGGGTCTGTCGAACGCGGAGATCGCGGCGGATCTGTTCGTCAGCGAGACGACCGTGAAGACGCACGTGGGCCATGTGCTGACGAAGCTGGGTCTGCGCGACCGGGTGCAGGCCGCGGTGTACGCGTACGAGAGCGGTCTGGTGCGCCCCGGCGCGCAGTAGGCGACGGACCGGTACACGGCGGGTACGGAACGGAAAGGGGCCCGGCACGCGTGATGCGTGCCGGGCCCCTTCGCTCGGCGCCACGGGACGGTGCACCGTGGCGCCGGGCGCCTCCGGGTGGCCCCCGTCAGCCCTTCTTGATCTCCCAGAAGCGGAAGACGGTCGAGGCGTCCAGGGTCCAGTCGAGACCCGTGATGCCGTCCCGGGCGACGGCGTACTGCTTACCCTGCCACAGCGGCAGGAGGGGCAGCTCCTCGGCGACGATGTCCTGGAGCTTGCCGAAGTCCTGGTCGGTGCCGGCGCGGTCGGCGGCCGCGGCGGTCTTCGGGAGCAGGGTGCCGGTGATGGTGTCGTTGGTGTAGTTGTTGCCGAGGACGTTGCCGTCGCCGAAGAACGGGGCGGTGAAGTTGTCGGCGTCCGGGTAGTCGGGCACCCAGCCCTTCACGTACACGCCGTACTTGCCCGCCGCGATGTCCTTCTCGTACTGGTCGTACGCGACGGACTTCACGTCGGCCTCGAACAGGCCGCTGCGGTTGAGCTGTTCGGCTATCGCCTTGAGCTCCTGGTCGGTGGAGGGGCCGTAGCGGCTCGGCGTGGACCAGAGGGTGAGCTTCACCTTGTCGGTGATGCCCGCCTTGCGCAGCGCCTTCTTGGCCTTGGCGGCGTCGGGGCTGCCGTAGGTGTCGTAGAAGGCGGTGTTGTGGCCGGCGATGCCCGCGGGGACGATCGAGTAGAGCGGCGTGGCGGTCGACTTGTAGACGTTCTGGACGAGCGCCTCGCGGTCGACGAGGTGGGCGATCGCCTGGCGGACGGCGAGCTTGCCGACGACGGGGTCCTTGACGTTGAAGACGAGATGCTGGACCTCGGCGCTGGTTCCCTGGACGACCTCGGCGCCCTGGTCGTCCGCGGAGGCTTCGAGGGTGGCGATGTCGTCGGCGTTGAGGCCTCGGTAGGCGACGTCGATGTCGTTGTCGGCGAAGGCCTTGGAGAGGGCTGCGCGGTCACCGCCGTACAGCTTGAGGGTGACACCGCCGTTCTGCGGCTTGGCGCTGCCCCGGTAGTCGGCGTTGACCGAGAAGACGGCCTCGGTGTCGCTGATGGAGTCCAGCTTGTACGGGCCGGAGCCGACCGCCTTGCCGTCGGTGCGCAGCGCGTTCTCGTCGTACTCGCGGTGGTCCACGATCGAGCCGGCGCCCGAGGCGATCTTGCTCGGGAAGGTGGCGTCGGGGGTCTTCAGGCGGAAGACGACCGTCAGGTCGTCGGGGGTGTCGATGGAGGCGATCGTGGAGAGCAGCGGCGCCGGGCCGGCCGGGTCGTCGATCTTCAGCGCGCGGTCGAAGGAGAACTTGACGTCCTTCGAGGTCAGCGGGTTGCCGTTGGAGAACTTCAGGCCCTCGCGCAGGGTGCAGGTGTAGACCTTGCTGCCGCCTGCGAAGGAGCACTTCTCGGCCGCTTCCGGCTGGGGCTCGGTGGTGCCCTTGGGGAAGCTGAGCAGGGACTGGAAGACGTTGTTGAACAGCAGCCAGGAACCGGGGTCGTAGCCGGCGGCCGGGTCGGTGGCCAGTACCTCGTCGGACATGCCGACGCGGACGTTGTCCCCGGAGCTCGCGGTGCCTCCGCCCTGCTCCGTGCCACAGCCGCTGAGCAGGGCGGCGGACAGGCCCGCGGCGAGGGGGGCCGTCAGCCACTTGTTGTGCTTCACAGAACGTGCCTCTTGATCTCTTGCCAGGCCGGTCGCGCGCGGGTGCGCGACCGGTGTAGCCGAACGGGTTGGGGAGGGTCAGGCGCTGCCGCGGCCGAGCTCCCACAGGAGCAGGTCCGAGGAGGTGTTCAGCGCCCATTCGACACCGGTCAGGTCGTCGTGTGCGGCGACGTACTGCTTGCCCTGCCAGAGCGGCAGGACCGGTACGTCCTGGGCGACGATCTTCTGGATCTGTCCGAAGACGGGGCTCGCGGCGCTGCGGTCGGCCGAGCGGCGGGAGCGCGGGATCAACTTGTCGCGTACGGACTCGTTGACGTAGGGGGTGTTCAGGAAGTTGTCGGCGTCCAGGAAGGGGGCGACGTAGTTGTCCGGGTCCGGGAAGTCGGGGAACCAGCCGAGGCCGTAGACGGGGAAGTCGCCACGCTTCTGCGCCGGCCGGAAGGTCGACCATTCGCTGCCCTTGACGGTCACGTCGAAGAGCCCGGTGGCGTTGAGCTGGTCGCGCAGTGTCTCGAACTCCGCCTTGGTGGCGGCTCCGTAGTGGTCGGTGGTGTAGTGCAGCGTGAGCGTGACCGGGGCGGTGATGTCGGCCTTGCGCAGGATGCCGGCCGCACGGCTCTTACTGGGCTCTCCGTAGGCGTCGAAGAAGGCGGTGGAGTGGCCGGTGACGCTGGAGGGGATCAGCGAGTAGAGCGGCTGGGCGGTCGCTCCGTAGACCGAGTCGACGATCGCGCCGCGGTCGATGACGGTGGCCATGGCCTGCCGGACGGCCTTGTCCTTGACGGACGGGGCGTCGGTGTCGAAGGCGAGGTAGCGGATCTCTAGTCCGGGGACCTCGGTGAGCTCGATGCCGTCCTTGGGCTTCTCGGTGAGCGACTTGACCTGGTCGAGCGACATGGAGCGGGTCATCATGTCGATCTCGCGGCTCTCCAGGGCCTTGCCCATGACGTCCGCGTCGGGGAAGGAGCGCAGCTCGACCTTGTCGTTGTTCAGGGCGATGTCGCCCTTGTAGTTCGGGTTCCTGGTGAAGACGGCCTTGAGGATGCGCTCACCGTCGCGTTCGGTCTTCATGACGTACGGGCCGGAGCCGTCGACGTCGAAGCCCTCGCGGAGTTCCTCGGCGCTGTACTTGTTCCTGCTGAGGATGCCGGCGACCGGGGTGGAGAGCTTGTACGGGAAGGTCGCGTCGGGGGTCTTGAGGTGGAACACGACCTCGCGCTCGCCGTTGGTCTCGACGGTGTCGACGTTGGCGAGGAGGGCGGCGGTGCCGTTGTCCGACTTGATGGCGAGGACGCGCTCGACGGAGAACTTGACGTCCTCGGCGGTGAGGGGCGTGCCGTCGGCGAAGGTGAGTCCCTCGCGGAGCTTGCAGCGGTAGCTTTCGCTGGCCCGGTCGCTGAAGCCGCAGCTCTCGGCGGCCTCGGGGACGGGCTCGCCGCCGCCGCGGGGCACGTGCATCAGGGTCTGGACGGTCTGCCGGAGGACGTTCCAGGCACCGGTGTCGTAGGCGAAGGCCGGGTCGAAGGGCGCGGGGGCCTCGCTGGTGGCGACGAACTGGTCCGTGGTGCCGACGACGATGGCTCTGGACTCGTCCGAGTCGCCGCAGGCGACGAGCAGCGGGGCGAGCAGGCCGGCGACGGCCGGCAGGGCCAAGGTCTTGCGGTTCATCCGGGGCGTTCTCCTCATCCCGCACTGGGATACAGCGGCGTACGGACACTCCGCCGCTGCCGCCCGTTCCGGGCGGGCGATCGGGCCGGGATGGTGAGCGATCGGTCCTGTGTTCGCGGCGACCGGGAGGGGGCGCCGGTGCACGCGGATGGTGCGGCGAAGTACTCGCGAAAGATTAGTGGGAGACGCCGATACGACGGACCGCGCAGGAGCGGGCCCGGATGCGGATAGTGATCATGAATACGGTGGGCCCGATAGTCATGCGCGGGAACGATTCAGCAGGGAACGCGCGAATCGGTACAGATTTCGGGGGTCGAACCCGGCTTTTCGGGCATGGGGTACGGGAGTGCCACCGGCGGTCCTGCACGCTGCGTGACGAAGGTCACGCGTGCGGCCGTTCCACGGATGGCCGGTCCCGTTCCATGGATGGCCGATCACAGAGGTACGGAAGGGATCCCCGTCCGCCTCACGGCCCGGTGGTCACCGACGGCGTCACGGCCCGGTGATCAGTGTCCGCAGGAAGGGCACGTCCACGTCCTCCAGGGAGCGGACCACGACCCGGCCGGCGGAGGGGAAGATCGGGGCGACCGAGGGGACGGCGACCACGCGGCAGCCCGCGGCCTCGGCGGCCGCCACCCCGGTCGCGGTGTCCTCGATGACGGCGCACAGCGAAGGGTCGGCACCGACCCCGCTCGCCGCCGTCAGATACGGCTCGGGGTGGGGCTTGGTGCGCAGCACCTCGTCACCGGCCACCGTGAGGGTGAAAGGGTCACGGCCGAGCGAGGCGAGGACCCGGTCGATGATCCGGCGGTGCGAGGCGGAGACGAGTGCGGTCGGGATGTTGTGCTGCGCGAGCTCGGCGAGGAGCCGCTCGGCGCCCGGCATCAGCGGCACGCCCCGGCCGATGCGCTGCTCGAACCTCTCGTTGAGCAGGACCGTGAGCTCGGACAGCGTGATGTCGGCACCGGTGGCCTCGATGAGATAGCCCGCGCTGCGGGTCATGGGGCCGCCCACCACGATGTCGCGCCAGGCCTCGTCCAGCCGGTGCCCGAGGTCGGCGAAGACCTCGACCTCCGCGTCCCACCAGAACCCCTCGGTGTCGACCAGGGTGCCGTCCATGTCGAGGAAGACCGCTTGCAGGGCGGAGCTTCCGTCGGCGCGGAACAGCGACGCGGGGACCGTACTGGTCATCCGGCACACCTCCATGGAGGGACGAGAAGGCCGGTCTCCCTCCCCGGTACGGGGTAGGGGACCGGCCTGCACTGGACCGACCAGTGTACGTCCGGATCACCGGAGGTGCGCTGATTTACCCGAGAGGCGGGTGTTACCGCGCGTTGAAGTACTTCGCCTCGGGGTGGTGGATCACGATGGCGTCGGTGGACTGCTCGGGGTGGAGCTGGTACTCCTCCGACAGCTGGACACCGATCCGCTCGGGGTTCAGCAGATCCGCGATCTTCGCCCGGTCCTCCAGGTCGGGGCAGGCCCCGTAGCCGAGCGAGAAGCGGGCGCCGCGGTACTTGAGCGCGAACATGTCCTCGACGTCGGCCGGGTCCTCGCCCGCGAAGCCCAGCTCGGCGCGGACCCGGGCGTGCCAGTACTCGGCGAGGGCCTCGGCCAGCTGCACGGAGAGACCGTGCAGCTCCAGGTAGTCACGGTAGGAGTCGGACTCGAACAGCTTGGCGGTGGCCTCGCCGATCTTCGAGCCGACGGTGACGACCTGGAGGCCGACGACGTCCGTCCCGCCGGACTCCTCGGGGCGGAAGAAGTCCGCGAGGCAGAGGCGGCGACCGCGGCGCTGGCGCGGGAAGGTGAAGCGGGTCCGCTCGTTCCCGGCCTCGTCGAGGATGATCAGGTCGTCGCCCTTGGAGACACAGGGGAAGTAGCCGTGGACGACGGCCGCCTCCAGGAGGTTCTCGGTGTGCAGCTTGTCCAGCAGGCCGCGAAGCCGGGGCCGGCCCTCGGTCTCGACGAGTTCCTCGTACGTCGCGCCGCCCGCGCGGGCCTGCTTCAGTCCCCACTGGCCCTTGAACAGGGCGCCTTCGTCCAGCCAGGACGCGTAGTCCTTCAGCGGGATGCCCTTGCTGACGCGGGTGCCCCAGAACGGCGGGGTGGGCACCGGGTTGTCCGTGGCCACGTCGGAACGGCCGCCCGGCTCCGGCTCCTCCACCTGGAGGGCCGTGGTGTCCCGCTTGGCGACCCGGCGCTGCTTGAGTTCCGGCAGTACGGCCCCGGGGACACCGCGCTTGACGGCGATGAGCGCGTCCATCAGCCGCAGGCCCTCGAAGGCGTCGCGGGCGTAGCGGACCTCGCCCTGGTAGATCTCGTGGAGGTCCTGCTCGACATAGGCACGAGTCAGGGCGGCTCCACCGAGGATCACGGGATACTTGGCGGCCAGCTCACGCTGGTTGAGCTCCTCCAGGTTCTCCTTCATGATCACGGTCGACTTCACCAGGAGACCGGACATGCCGATGACGTCGGCGCGGTGCTCCTCCGCGGCCTCCAGGATCGCCGAGACCGGCTGCTTGATGCCCAGGTTGACCACGTTGTAGCCGTTGTTGGAGAGGATGATGTCGACGAGGTTCTTGCCGATGTCGTGGACATCGCCCCGGACGGTCGCCAGTACGATCGTGCCCTTGCCGTCCGCGTCCGTCTTCTCCATGTGCGGTTCGAGGTAGGCCACAGCCGTCTTCATGACCTCGGCCGACTGCAGCACGAACGGCAGCTGCATCTGGCCCGACCCGAACAGCTCGCCGACGACCTTCATGCCGTCGAGCAGCGTCTCGTTCACGATGTCGAGGGCCGGGCGCTCCTGCAGGGCCTCGGCGAGGTCCGCCTCCAGGCCGTTCTTCTCACCGTCGATGATGCGGCGCTTGAGGCGCTCCTCCAGCGGCAGGGCGAGGAGCTCCTCGGTCTTGCCGGCCTTCATCGACTTGGTGGTGGCGCCCTCGAAGAGGGCCATCAGCTTCTGCAGCGGGTCGTAGCCCTCCGCGCGCCGGTCGTAGATCAGGTCGAGTGCGGTGCTGACCTGCTCCTCGTCGAAGCGGGCGATCGGCAGGATCTTCGAGGCGTGCACGATCGCCGAGTCGAGGCCGGCCTTGACGCACTCGTCGAGGAAGACGGAGTTGAGCAGGATGCGGGCCGCCGGGTTGAGCCCGAAGGAGATGTTGGACAGGCCCAGTGTGGTCTGGACGTCCGGGTGGCGCCGCTTGAGTTCGCGGATGGCCTCGATGGTGGCGATGCCGTCCTTGCGGGACTCCTCCTGCCCGGTGCAGATGGTGAAGGTGAGGGTGTCGATCAGGATGTCCGACTCGTGGATGCCCCAGTTGCCGGTCAGGTCCTCGATGAGCCGCTCGGCGATCGCGACCTTGTTCTCGACGGTGCGGGCCTGGCCCTCCTCGTCGATGGTGAGGGCGATCAGCGCGGCACCGTGCTCCTGGGCCAGACGGGTGACCTTGGCGAAGCGGGAGTCGGGTCCGTCGCCGTCCTCGTAGTTGACGGAGTTGATGACGGCACGGCCGCCCAGCTTCTCCAGACCTGCCTTGATGACGTCGACCTCGGTGGAGTCGAGGACGATCGGCAGGGTCGAGGCGGTGGCGAAGCGGCCGGCCAGCTCCTCCATGTCGGCGACGCCGTCCCGGCCGACGTAGTCGACGCAGAGGTCGAGCATGTGCGCGCCCTCGCGGATCTGGTCGCGTGCCATCTCGACGCAGTCGTCCCAGCGGCCCTCCAGCATGGCCTCGCGGAACTTCTTGGAGCCGTTGGCGTTGGTGCGCTCGCCGATCGCCATGTAGGAGGTGTCCTGGCGGAACGGGACCGTCTGGTAGAGCGAGGCGGCGCCGGGCTCGGGACGCGGTTCGCGGGCGCCGGGGGTGAGGTCGCGGACGCGCTCGACGACCTGGCGCAGATGTTCCGGGGTCGTACCGCAGCAGCCACCGATCAGGGAGAGGCCGTACTCGCGGACGAAGGTCTCCTGGGCGTCGGCGAGCTCGGCCGGGGTCAGCGGGTAGTGCGCGCCGTTCTTCCCGAGGACGGGCAGGCCGGCGTTGGGCATGCAGGAGAGCGGGATACGGGAGTGGCGGGCCAGGTAGCGCAGGTGCTCGCTCATCTCGGCCGGACCGGTGGCGCAGTTCAGGCCGATCATGTCGATGCCGAGCGGTTCGAGCGCGGTGAGCGCGGCGCCGATCTCCGAGCCGAGCAGCATGGTGCCGGTGGTCTCGACCGTGACCGACACGATCAGCGGCACGTCGGCACCGAGCGCGTCCAGGGCGCGGCGCGCGCCGATGACGGACGCCTTGGTCTGCAGCAGGTCCTGGGTGGTCTCCACCAGCAGCGCGTCCGCGCCACCGGCGAGCATGCCCTCGGCGTTCTGCTGATAGGCGTCGCGCAGAGCGGTGTACGGGGCGTGGCCCAGCGTCGGAAGCTTCGTACCGGGGCCCATGGAGCCGAGGACCCAGCGCTGCCGTCCGGTCGAGGCGGTGAACTCGTCGGCGACCTCGCGGGCGATGCGGGCGCCGGATTCCGACAGCTCGTACACCCGCTCGGGGATGTCGTACTCCCCCAGGGCGGCGAGGTTGGCGCCGAACGTGTTGGTCTCCACGCAGTCGACACCCGCGGCGAAGTACTCCTCGTGCACCGAGCGGACGATGTCGGGCCGGGTCACGTTCAGGATCTCGTTGCAGCCTTCGAGGTTCTGGAAGTCCTCGAGGCTGGGGTCCTGCGCCTGGAGCATGGTGCCCATGGCTCCGTCGGCCACGACCACCCTGGTCGCGAGTGCCTCGCGGAGGGCTGTGGCGCGGGTCCGGCTGTCTGCGGAAGGGGTCGGCGACGAGGCCATGGATGAGCTCCCTGGGATGCGACGGCTGTCGGCTTTGCACGCTCGGCGGAGGGTGCACGGAGCCAGACTAACCGCGTGGGTGCCGGGGTGGACATCGCGTTCCACTGGGCGGACGGCATCCTGTGTCCCGGGGCTCCCGGTCGCGGCCGTTCATGCCCGACACTGTGTAGGTAAAGACCGGTCGGCATCGACCGATAGTGTTCAGCATTGTCGAACAGCATGATCCAAGCGATCCTGTTGCCCGAGGATCCACGGGACAACCGGGGATCGGGACATCAATGGACAGGGAGAAGGGCCGGGCGATGGCGAAGAACATCCAGTCGCTTGAACGGGCGGCGGCGATGCTGCGACTGCTCGCGGGCGGCGAGCGCCGGCTCGGCCTGTCCGACATCGCCTCGTCCCTCGGCCTGGCGAAGGGCACGGCGCACGGCATCCTGCGCACCCTGCAGGCCGAGGGTTTCGTGGAACAGGAGGCGGCCTCGGGCCGCTACCAGCTGGGCGCCGAACTGCTGCGCCTGGGCAACAGCTATCTGGACGTGCACGAGCTGCGGGCGCGAGCGCTGGTCTGGACGGACGACCTGGCGCGGTCCAGCGGCGAGAGCGTCCACCTCGGCGTACTGCACCAGCAGGGCGTGCTGATCGTGCACCACGTCTTCCGCCCGGACGACAGCAGGCAGGTCCTGGAGGTCGGGGCCATGCAGCCGCTGCACTCCACGGCCCTCGGCAAGGTCCTCTCGGCGTACGACCCGGTGGCGCACAGCGAAGTCCTGGAGGTGCCGCGCGAGGGCTTCACGCCCCGTACGGTCACCGAACTCAAGGAGTTCGAGACGCTGCTCGACGTGACGCGGGCCAAGGGCTGGGCCGCGGACGTGGAGGAGACCTGGGAGGGCGTGGCCTCGGTGGCCGCCCCGATCCACGACCGGCGCAGGATGCCGGTGGGCGCGGTGGCGATCACGGGCGCCGTGGAGCGGGTCTGCGACGGGGGCGAGCTGCGTTCCGAGCTCGTCGCCGCGGTACGGGACTGCGCCCGCGCCGTCTCCCGCGACCTGGGCGCGGGGCGCTTCTGAAACGGAACCGCTGACCAGGGGCGCGCGAGCGCGCGAAAGCACACGCGGAACCCGTCGGTAACGATCCCGTTATCGGCGGGTTTTTCGTTACCGGAACCCTTGACGCGCTGTTAACCGGAGGGCAAAACTTCCGTTCATCGGTCGGCATTGTCGAACACCTACCGGCAATACGCGCTAGAGTGTGGCAGTGCCAAGGGCCGGCAACGCCCTCATCAGAGGGCGCGGACCACCGGAGGGACCCGGGGTTCGCCTTCCCCTGGACGAAGGACAAAGGAGTCGCGGGTGTCCAGCTCCGACATCTTCATCGGCGAGATCATTGGTACCGCCGTACTCATTCTGCTCGGCGGCGGTGTCGTCGCCGCCGTTGTGCTCAAGCGCTCGAAGGCCCAGAACGCCGGATGGCTCGCCATCACCTTCGGGTGGGGCTTCGCGGTCATGACCGCCGTGTACATGACGGGTACCCTCTCGGGCGCCCACCTGAACCCCGCCGTCACCGTGGGCATCGCCCTCAAGGACGGGGACTGGAGCAACGTTCCGGTCTACTTCGCGGGTCAGATGCTCGGCGCCATGCTCGGCGCGTTCCTGGTCTGGGTCGCGTACTACGGACAGTTCCAGGCCCACCTCACGGACCAGGAGATCATCTCCGCGCCGCCGCACGAGGAGGGCATGGTCGACCAGAAGGCCGCCCCCAAGGCGGGCCCGGTGCTCGGTGTCTTCTCCACCGGCCCCGAGGTCCGGGTCGTCTGGCAGAACCTGGCCACCGAGATCATCGGCACCGTCGTGCTGGTCCTCGCGGTGCTCACGCAGGGCCTCAACGACAGCGGCAAGGGCCTCGGCGTCATCGGCGCCCTGATCACCGCGTTCGTCGTGGTCTCCATCGGCCTCTCGCTCGGCGGCCCGACCGGTTACGCCATCAACCCGGCACGTGACCTCGGCCCGCGCGTCGTGCACGCCCTGCTCCCGCTGCCGAACAAGGGTGGCTCCGACTGGGGGTACGCCTGGATCCCGGTCGTCGGCCCCCTGGTGGGTGGCGCCATCGCCGCGGGTATCTACAACATCGCGTTCGCCTGAGCCGTCCTTCCACCCAGACCTCCTTGGAGCACACCGTGACCGACGCACACACCGCCGGCTCTTCCTCCCACGGCAGCGGCCCGTTCATCGCCGCCATCGACCAGGGCACCACCTCCTCCCGCTGCATCGTCTTCGACAAGGACGGCCGGATCGTCTCGGTCGACCAGAAGGAGCACGAGCAGATCTTCCCGAAGCCGGGCTGGGTCGAGCACGACGCCGCCGAGATCTGGGCCAACGTCCAGGAAGTCGTGGCGGGCGCCATCGACAAGGCGGGCATCACCTCCGCCGACGTCAAGGCCATCGGCATCACCAACCAGCGCGAGACCACCCTGCTCTGGGACAAGAACACCGGTGAGCCCGTCCACAACGCCCTCGTCTGGCAGGACACCCGCACCGACGCCCTCTGCAAGGAACTCGGCCGCAACGTCGGCCAGGACCGCTTCCGCCGTGAGACCGGCCTGCCGCTCGCCTCGTACTTCTCCGGCCCCAAGGTCCGCTGGCTGCTCGACAACGTCGAGGGCCTGCGCGAGCGTGCCGAGCGCGGCGACATCCTCTTCGGCACCATGGACTCCTGGGTCATCTGGAACCTCACGGGCGGTGTCGACGGCGGTCACCACGTCACCGACGTCACCAACGCCTCGCGCACCATGCTGATGAACCTGCACACCATGACCTGGGACGAGAAGATCCTTCAGTCCATGGAGGTCCCGGCCGCCGTGCTGCCGGAGATCCGTTCCTCCGCCGAGGTGTACGGCACCGTCAAGGGCGGCGTCCTGGACGGCGTCCCGGTCGCCTCCGCGCTGGGCGACCAGCAGGCCGCGCTGTTCGGCCAGACGTGTTTCGCCGAGGGCGAGGCCAAGTCCACGTACGGCACCGGCACCTTCATGCTGATGAACACCGGCGACAAGATCATCAACTCCTACAGCGGGCTGCTGACCACCGTCGGCTACCAGATCGGCGACGAGAAGCCGGTCTACGCCCTGGAGGGCTCGATCGCCGTCACCGGTTCGCTGGTGCAGTGGATGCGCGACCAGATGGGCCTCATCAAGTCCGCCGCCGAGATCGAGACCCTCGCGTCCTCGGTCGAGGACAACGGCGGCGCCTACTTCGTGCCGGCCTTCTCCGGCCTGTTCGCCCCGTACTGGCGCTCCGACGCCCGCGGTGTGATCGCCGGCCTCACCCGGTACGTCACCAAGGCGCACATCGCGCGCGCCGTCCTGGAGGCCACCGCCTGGCAGACCCGCGAGATCACCGACGCCATGACGAAGGACTCCGGCGTCGAGCTGACCGCGCTCAAGGTCGACGGCGGCATGACCTCCAACAACCTGTTGATGCAGACCCTCTCGGACTTCCTCGACGCGCCGGTCGTGCGCCCGATGGTCGCCGAGACCACCTGCCTCGGTGCCGCCTACGCCGCCGGCCTGGCCGTCGGCTTCTGGCCCGACACCGACGCCCTGCGCGCCAACTGGCGCCGCGCGGCGGAATGGACCCCTCGCATGGACGCCGACAAGCGTGACCGCGAGTACAAGAGCTGGCTGAAGGCCGTTGAACGCTCCATGGGCTGGCTCGAAGACGGATCTGACGAGGAGTAATTCGACATGACCACCCTGCAGAGCGTCCCCGCCCTGGGGACGCGACCGGCCGCCGGTTCCCTTCCGAGCCGCGCCGAGACCCGGGAGCAGCTTTCCAAGGCGACGTACGACCTCCTGGTCATCGGCGGCGGCATCCTGGGCATCTCCACCGCCTGGCACGCCGCGCAGTCCGGCCTGCGGGTGGCCCTGGTGGACGCCGGCGACTTCGCCGGCGCCACCTCCTCCGCCTCCTCCAAGCTTCTCCACGGCGGTCTGCGCTACCTGCAGACCGGCGCGGTGAAGCTGGTGGCGGAGAACCACTTCGAGCGGCGTGCGGTCTCGCGTCAGGTGGCACCGCACCTCGCCAACCCCCTCACCTTCTACCTGCCCGTCTACAAGGGCGGCCCGCACGGCGCCGCCAAGCTCGGCGCCGGTGTCTTCGCGTACTCGGCCCTCTCCGCCTTCGGTGACGGCGTCGGCCACCTGCTCGGCCCGGCGAAGGCCGCGCAGGACGTGCCGGAGCTGCGCACGGACAACCTGAAGGCCGTGGCCGTGTACGGCGACGACCAGATGAACGACGCCCGCATGGCGCTGATGACGGTCCGCGCCGCCGTCGACGCCGGCGCCGTCGTCCTCAACCACGCCGAGGTCACCGGGCTGCGCTTCACCCGCGGCCGGGTCACGGGCGCGGAGCTGAAGGACCGGACGAGCGGCGACGAGTTCGGCGTCACCGCCCGCCTGGTGCTGAACGCGACCGGCCCCTGGGTCGATCACCTGCGCAGGATGGAGGACCCGAACGCGGCGCCCTCCATCCGCCTCTCCAAGGGCGCGCACCTGGTCCTGAAGCGGACGTCGCCGTGGAAGGCCGCCCTCGCGACCCCCATCGACAAGTACCGCATCACCTTCGCCCTCCCGTGGGAGGACATGCTGCTGCTCGGCACCACCGACGAGGAGTACGAGGGCGACCCCGGCGAGGTCGAGGTGACCGAGAAGGACACCGCGCAGATCCTGGACGAGGCCGCGTTCTCCATACGCGACCAGCAGTTGTCGCGCGACCTGATCACCTACGCCTTCGCCGGTCTGCGGGTGCTGCCGGGCGGTCCCGGCGACACGTCCAAGGCCAAGCGCGAGACGGTCGTCACCGAGGGCCGCGGCGGGATGCTGTCGGTGGCCGGCGGCAAGTGGACGACCTTCCGCCACATCGGCCGTACGGTGATGAAGAAGCTGGAGTCCCTGCCGGGCCACCCGCTGGGCGAGGACTACGAGTCGGTCTCCACGCTGCCGAAGCGGCTCCCGCTGCCCGGTATCGCCAACCCGAACGCGGTCGCGCACCGGCTGCTCGTGGACGGTCCGGCCCCCGGCCCGCGGATGGCCGCCGACACCGCCAAGCACCTGGCGACGCACTACGGTTCGCTCTCCTTCGACATCGCGCGGATGGCGAACGAGAACCCCGAGCTGGCGCGGCGCATCCACCCGGACGCGCCGGAGATCTGGGCGCAGGTCGCCTACGCCCGTGACCACGAGTGGGCGGAGACGGCGGACGACGTGCTGCGGCGCCGTACGACGCTGACGATCCGCGGTCTGGCGACGGACGAGATCCGTGCCAAGGTCGAGGACATGCTCGGCGAGTAGCGCCATGTGAGGGGCGGTCTCCACGGGAGACCGCCCCTCACGCGTTCGTGTGCCGAGGCCCGTTCCTGGGTAGTCGATCAAGGCCGCGAAGGCTCCCGGTGGTGCACGAGGGCTGCGGACGGGCCGTCGGAAAGCCGTAAGGTTGGTCCGTACGACAGGAACTTCGAAAAGGAGGCACTGGGTGATCGAGCTCGAGGGGGTTCCCGAGCTGATCGACCCGGTCATGGTGGCCGCGTTCGAGGGCTGGAACGACGCCGGCGACGCCGCCTCCACCGCGGTCGCCCATCTGGACCGGGAGTGGAAGGGCGAGGTGTTCGCGGCGCTCGACGCCGAGGACTACTACGACTTCCAGGTCAACCGGCCCACGGTGTGGCTGGACAACGGTGTCCGGAAGATCACCTGGCCGACGACGAGGCTCTCCGTGGTCCGGGTCGGCGGCGACAAGCCGCGCGATCTGGTGCTCGTGCGCGGGATCGAGCCGTCGATGCGCTGGCGCTCGTTCTGCAACGAGATCCTGGGCTTCGCCCATGAGCTGGGCGTGGAGATGGTGGTGATCCTGGGCGCGCTGCTCGGCGACACTCCGCACACCCGGCCCGTCCCCGTCAGCGGGGTCACGTCCGACCCGGATCTGGCGCGGACGATGGATCTGGAGGAGACCCGCTACGAAGGGCCCACCGGTATCGTCGGGATCCTCCAGGAGGCCTGCACGCACGCGGGCGTGCCCGCGGTCAGCCTCTGGGCCGCCGTGCCGCACTACGTGTCGCAGCCGCCCAATCCCAAGGCGACCCTGGCCCTGCTCAACCGCCTTGAGGACCTGATCGGCCTGCGCATCCCGCTGGGCGAACTCCCCGAGGACGCGCGGGCCTGGCAGCTGGGCGTGGACCAACTCGCGTCCGAGGACAGCGAGGTGGCGGAGTACGTCCAGACGCTGGAGGAGGCGCGCGACACGGCGGAGCTGCCGGAGGCCTCCGGCGAGGCCATCGCCCGGGAGTTCGAGCGGTATCTGCGGCGACGCGACGGCGGTCCGGGGCAGGGCCCCGGTCTCGCGACGGAGGGCGGCGACACCTCGTATCTGCGGGACCCCGGCAGCGGCCGGACCCGGCCGCCCAAGCCGGAGCGTCCGTCACCGGAGCCGGAGCAGCCTGTGGAGGACGACGGCTCGGAGGACGGCGACGGCGAGGAGTGAGCCGTAGGGAAGAGGGCTGAGCCGTACGGACGCCGGTCGAACCGTACGGAGAGGGGCCGCACCCGGGTCGGTGCGGCCCCTCTCCGTCGCTCAGGCGCAGTCGAAGCGGGCGGCCGCCCAGTCTCCGTGGTCACCGCTCTTGGAGCCGTTGGTGTCGGTGATCCGCAGGCGGACGTGGCGTGCGCCGGTGACGTCGACGTCGACCGGTACGGTCGCCGACGCGCCGGTCACCCTGGGCGAGGTCCAGAGCACCTCGCCGTCGGCCTCGACCGAGAACGCGACCTCCCCGTAGCCGTTGATCTCGTCGTCGATGCCGACCTCGGCGGTGAAGGCGGTGCAGCGGCCGCCGAGGTAGACCTCGATGTCGGAGTCGGCGTGGGCGCCGATGCCCTTCTCGTAGGTCGTGCCGGCCAGGGTCAGCGTGCGGCCGTCACTCGCGCCCGACTCGCCGTTGGAGCGGTCGCGTTCGGGCGGACCCCAGCCGTTGGTGGCCTTCAGCCAGGTCAGGTCGCTCGCCCAGACGGCGGTGCTCGGCGGCTCGGGCATCACCCCGACGGCGAACCGCTGGACGGCGGTGCGGTCCTGGCCCGCGGCGCGGTGGCGGACGGTCGCGGTGAGTGTGGTCTCGCCGGGCTTCGCGTCCTTCGCCGGGGTGACGGTGACCTCGACCCGCCGCGTGGTGCCGGCGGGGATGCGGGCGACGGGCGCGGCCGGGGTGACCTGCCAGCCGGCCGGGGCCGTGAGGGACACCTCGACGCCGGTGGCGTCCTTCGTCCCCGCGGTGACGTCGAGGGCGACGGTGCCGGGCACGCCCGCGCCGAGCTCCTGCCCGGCCGGGGCGGCGGCGGTGGCGGAGGCTCCGGGCACGGCTCCGCCGACGGCGCTGGTGTCCTCCAGTTCGAGGGTGAAGGACCGGTCGGTGCGCTGGGCGGCGGTCTTGACCTTCACCACTCCCCCGCGGTCGTCGCGGTCGTACCACCAGCCCTGGCCGGCGGCCTCGTAGGCGGCCCGGGAGGTGAGGCGGGGCAGCCTGCGTTCACCGAGCGTGACGGCGCTCGGCGCGTCACCGGTGTGGACGGTGAACTGGTAGGGCCGGGAAGGGGACTTGCCCGCGAAGGAGCCCTTGCTCGCGCCGATGCGTACCGTCACGTCACCCGCGCCACGCTGTGGCGCGCGGACCTCGGCGGTCTGGGTGGCGTACTGGCCGGTGCGGTGGGCGCGGGTGACGCCGTCGTCCTCGTAGAGCTCGAAGGAGGATCTGCCCTGCGGGTAGATGTCCCAGGCCAGCGGGGAGTCCGGGGTGCGGTCGGTGTACGAGCGGATGCCGCCGGGCCACATCGGGACGGTGGCTCCGGCCCGCACGAACAGGGGCAGTGTGTCGAGCGGGGCGCTGTAGTCGTCGACGGTGACCGGGCCCTGGTAGGTGCGGCCGCTCCAGTAGTCGATCCAGGTGCCCTTGGGAAGGTAGATGCCGTCGCGCTCGACGGCGTCCTGGTAGACGGGTGCGACGAGGAAGTCCTCACCGCTCAGGAACTCGTACTTCGCCGTGTCCGACGCGGCCTGCGGGTCGTCCGGGTACTCGAGGACGAGCGGCCGGGCGAGGCCGACGCCGGTCTTGGTGGCCCGGTGTGCGTGGGAGTAGATGTAGGGCAGCAGCGACTCGTGGAGCTTCAGGTAGTGGCGGTTGACCGAGGTGTACGGCTCGCCGTAGCGGAAGGGCTGCTTGTCGTTCGCGGCCCAGCCGTCCATGGTCATGGTGACGGGGAGGAACATCTTCCACTGGAGGTCACGGGTGTACGTCTTGGCGCTGCCGCCGAAGATGCCGTCGACGTCGCCGGTGGTGTACGCGAGGCCGGACATGGAGGCGCCCGCGTAGGTGGGGATCTGCCAGCGGATGTACTCCCAGGTGCCGGACTGGTCGCCGGACCACTGGACTCCGCAGGCTTGCGCGCCGGACCAGCTCTCGGGGGCCCAGGTGAAGCCGCGGGCGTCGCTGTGGGCCTCGATGCCGGCGTAGGCGTCCTTGCAGCCGTCGAGGGCGAACTTGTACCCCTCGCCGACCCAGGCGACGTCGAGCTTGGCGACCCGCTGGCCCGCCTTCACCTGCTCTTCGAGCTTGTCGATGCCGTCCTCGGTCCACAGGCCGAGTTCCATGCCGCGCTGCTTGAGGCCGGTCGCGGTCTCGGCGAGGTTCTCGTAACCGCAGCCGTAGCCGTCGTTGACGAGCATCCAGCCGTTGGGCATGTCGTGCTCGACGTAGCTGTCGGCGACCTTCAGGGCGTCGAGGGTGTGGCGCTCGCCGCGGTTGGCGTTGTGGAGGTAGCAGTCGGCGTCGCCGATCTCCAGTCCGTAGACGGGCGGCAGGAACGGTTTCCCCGTGAGGCTGGTGTACTGGCCGATGACGTCCTTGAGCGCGTCGGACCCTGAGCCGGCGAAGTAGTAGGCGTCGAAGCGCTGTTCGCGGGCGCTGGTGGTGACGGGCTCGCCGAAGACGTAGGTGTTCGGCGCGTAGGTGTTGCGGTAGACGCCGTAGCCGGCCGAGGAGAGGTAGAACGGCACGGAGTTGGGGTGGCCCCCGTCGTTCCAGTTGTAGTCGACGCCGACCTCGACGGTCTTGCCGCGGTGCGAGGTGTTGCCGCGGCCGTTCTGCATGCCGGCGCCGTAGAACTGCTCGTCGGCGCCCCGGGCCAGGGTCTGGGTGGTGCGTTCCCGGCTCCAGGTGAGGCCCTGGGTCTCGGACCAGAGCGGAGTGCCGTCGGCGCGGACGGCCGCGAAGCGCAGGGGCGCCTTGTAGGCGCGCAGGGTCACCTTCGCGGTGGTGAGTTCGTAGCGGTCGCCGCGGTCGTACCAGCGGGTCCTGGGAGGTTGGCCCTGAGGCTGGACGATGTCCTGCCCGGTGGGGTCGGTGAACCGCCCGTCGGGTGCCAGTTCGATGCGGAAGGTCTCGTCGGTGACGAAGCTGACGCGGGCCTGGGCGGCGCCGGCGGTCAGCCGGTAGACGGCGCCGTCGGCCTCGAAGCCGGTGAGGTCGCCGACGGTGGTGGGCGAGGGCTCGGCGGACTGGGCGCTCCCCGGTCCCGCGAACACCGCGAGGAGCCCGAGCACAGCGCCGGCGAATGCAGCCTTCATGCGCAATGTTGATTGCATGGACGGTATTTAGCGCAGAAACGAGCATGAGGGCTAGGACAAAACGGAACCGCCCTCGGACTTCGCGGAGAAGTCCGAGGGCGGTTGGCCGGAAGCGGGCCGTACGGGGTCGGGCTACAGAGCCACTCCGAGCAGCGCGTCGACGGCACGGGAGGCGAGGCCGGGCGCGGACTCGTCCGTACCGCCCTCGGCGTTCTGGCGCTCGGCCCAACGGTCGACGGCGGCGAGCGCGGCCGGTGAGTCGAGGTCGTCGGAGAGCGCCTCGCGGATCTCCTCGACCAGCGCGTCGGCGGACGGCCCGTCGGGGCGGGAGACGGCCGCGCGCCAGCGGTCCAGGCGCGCCACGGCGTCCTGGAGGACCTGGTCGGTCCACTCCCAGTTCGCGCGGTAGTGGTGCGAGAGGAGCGAGAGGCGGATGGCGGCCGGGTCGACGCCCTGGCGGCGGAGCGCGGAGACGAAGACCAGGTTGCCCTTGGACTTGGACATCTTCTCGCCGTCGAGGGCGACCATGCCGGCGTGCACGTACGCCCTGGCCATGGGGAACTCGCCCGTCAGCGCCTGGGCGTGCGAGGCACCCATCTCGTGGTGCGGGAAGATCAGGTCGGACCCTCCGCCCTGGACGTCGAAGCCCATGCCGAGGTGGTCGAGGGCGATGGCGACGCACTCGATGTGCCAGCCGGGGCGGCCGGGGCCGAGGCTCGCGCCGTCCCAGCTCGGCTCGCCCTCGCGGGCGGCCATCCAGAGCATCGGGTCGAGCGGGTTCTTCTTGCCCGCGCGGTCCGGGTCCCCGCCGCGCTCGGCGGACAGGTGGCGCATCAGCTCGGTGTCGTAGTTCGACACCTGACCGAAGTGCGGGTCCGCCTCGACGGAGAAGTAGATGTCGCCTTCGAGTTCGTAGGCCGCGCCGGAGTCACGCAGCCGCTCGACGAGCGGCACGATGCCCGGTATGGCCTCGACCGCACCGATGTAGTGCTGCGGCGGCAGCATCCGCAGGGCGGTCATGTCCTCGCGGAAGAGGGCGGTCTCGCGCTCGGCGAGCCCGACCCAGTCGACGCCGTCCCGGATCGCCCGCTCCAGGAGCGGGTCGTCGACGTCGGTCACGTTCTGGACGTAGTGGACCTGCCGCTTGGTGTCGAGCCACACGCGCTGAACGAGGTCGAACGCGTTGTAGGTCGCCGCGTGACCCATGTGGGTCGCGTCGTACGGCGTGATGCCGCAGACGTAGATACGGGCGACGGGGCCGGGGGCGAGGGTCACTCGTCCGCCGGTCGCGGTGTCGTGGATCCGGAGGTCGCGGCCCTTGCCGGGAAGGGCGGGGACCTCAGAAGCGGGCCAGGCATGCATGACCTGAGCGTAACCGGACACCTGTTCCGGATACGAACCGGATCCGGGATCTTGGCCGACAACGTGCTCTTGCAGCTCGCAGCCGTCCATGCATACCCCCTGGGGGTCCACGCCCCGGGATCGGGACCTGGCCGGATCCGATCGGTCAGACCGGGGGCCAGGGGATCGCCGGCCACTGCCCGGAGGGCTCCGGATGGCGGCCGGTGGTGCGCAGGGTGGTGACCCGGCGGCGCAGGGCGTCGACCTCGGCGGCCGTGAGCAGTTCGGCCAGTCGGGTGGCGAGCGGCGTCCCCGGTGCCAGGGAGCCGTCGAGCCGCGCGAGGACGTCGGCGGCCTCGGCGGGCAGTTCCTCGCCCGCCCAGCCCCAGAGCAGGGTGCGCAGCTTGTCGTCCACGTGGAAGGTCACGCCGTGGTCGATGCCGTAGAGGCGGCCGTCCGGCGCGGGCAGCAGGTGCCCGCCCTTGCGGTCGCCGTTGTTGATGACCGCGTCCAGGACGGCGAGCCGGCGCAGTCCGGGGCTGTCGGCGTGGACGAGCAGCGCGGTGCGGCCCTCGTCGACCTGGGCCGGCCCGACGGCCTTCCACCCTTCTCCCGCCTCCTCGTCCTCGGTGAGGGCAAGGAGGCTCGCCGCGGGATCGGCCTCGATCCAGAGCTGGACCATGCCCTCGCCGTACGGGCCGTCCCGGAGCACCGTGGGCGGTACGAGTCCCCAGCCGGTGGCCTCGGAGATCTCGTAGGCGGCGACCTCGCGCTGGGCGAGCGTGCCGTCGGGGAAGTCCCAGAGCGGCCGCTCGCCGGCGACGGGCTTGTAGACGCAGTCGGCGTCGACGCCGGCGTGGGTGACCGAGCAGACGAGCACGGCGTTGGACGCCTCGCGGACCTGGCCGCGCACGGTCAGCTCACCCTTGGTGAGCAGGTCGACGACCGCCTGGCTGTCGGGACCGCTCATGCGCCGCGTCGGTATCCGTTCTGGCGCGGGCACACATGTCCCTCGGGGTCGAGCGGCAGGCTGCACAGCGGGCACGGCGGGCGGCCGGCGTTGACCACGTCGAGGGCGCGCTTGGCGAAGGCCCTGGCCTGCGCGCCGGTGAGCCGGACGCGCAGCATCGGCGGCCCGTTCTCCTCGTCCTGGAGCAGCCGCTCCTCGGCGGCGGCCAGGTCCTCCTCGGACTCCGCGTCGAGTTCGACGAGGGCCTGCGCCTCGACGATCATGCGCTGCTCCTCGCCGTCCCAGGCGAGCGCCATGGTGCCGACCCGGAACTCCTCCTCGACGGGGACGTCGAGGGGGGCGGTGTCGGCGTTGTCGGCCGGGGCCATGGCCGGGACGGGGGCGTTGCCGCCGGTGCGGCGCACGACCTCGTCGAGGAGTTCGTCGATGCGTTCGGCGAGCGCGGCGACCTGGGTCTTCTCCAGGGCCACGCTGGTGACCCGGCCGGCCGCGGACGCCTGCAGGAAGAACGTACGGCGGCCAGGCAGCCCGACCGTGCCGGCCACGAAACGCTCCGGTGGGTCGTAGAGGAACACCTGACGGGACACGTCCCTGACTCCCTTGCGTCTCGGCGGTGGTGGAGGCCCGCGCTACGGCGGCCCGTCCACCCTACTGCGCGGATGGATCACGGTGCGCCCGCACCGCCCCCGACCTCGGCGGCCCCACCCCGCTCACCGCTCTCCCGGGGCGCGAGGCCGGCGAAGTCGCCGGTGTCGCCGAGCCGTACGAGGAATGGGCGCAGCCGCGTGTAGCGGATGACGGTGACCGAGCAGGGGTCCACGTGGATGCGCTGGAAGAGGTCGAGGTGCAGGCCGAGTGCGTCGGCGACGATCGACTTGATGATGTCGCCGTGCGAGCACATCGCGTAGACGGCGTCCTCGCCGTGCTCGGCCTCCACGCGCGCGTTCCAGTCCCGTACGGCGTCGACGGCCCGCGCCTGCATGGCGCGCATCGACTCGCCACCGGGGAAGGACGCGGCGGACGCGTGGGCCTGGACGACCTCCATGAGGGGCTCGTCGGCCAGTTCGGCGAGCTTGCGACCGGACCAGTCGCCGTAGTCGCACTCGCTGATCCGCTCCTCGGTGTGCAGCGCAAGGCCGGGCCGGGCTTCGAGGAGCGGCCGCAGGGTCTCGCGGCAGCGCTGCAGCGGGCTGGTGACGACGGCGGCGAGCGGCACCCCGGCCAGTCGGCCGGGCAGGGCGGCGGCCTGCGCCACCCCCCGCTCGTCGAGGGCGACCCCGGGCATCCGCCCGGCGAGGACACCCGAGGTGTTGGCGGTGGAGCGTCCGTGCCGGACGAGAATCAGCGTGGCCATGGCGGCAAGAGTAGGCGGCCGCACACGCGCGTGGGGCGGACCCGTCGACGATCGCGGAGGCCACGCGCACGTGCGGGACGGGGCAGGGCGGGGAAGAATACGGCCCGTGATCGTGGACTCCGCCATATATCGCGACGGGCGCCGCACGGAGGGCCTCCCCGACCTGTCCGACGCCCTGGCTCAGGCCCGGGCCACCGGTGACGCCTTTCTGTGGGTGGGTCTGCACGAACCGACGGAGGCCGAGTTCGATCATGTGTCGTCCGAGTTCGCGCTGCACCGGCTGGCCGTGGAGGACGCGCTGAAGGCCCATCAGCGGCCCAAGCTCGAGGTCTACGACGACTCGCTCTTCGTGGTCCTCAAACCGGTGGTGTACGAGCCGAGGAGCGACCGGGTCACGTCGGGCGAGCTGATGGTCTTCATCGGCGACTCGTTCGTGGTGACGGTCCGGCACGGCGAGGGCGCGCCGCTCGCGTCGGTACGCCGCCGCCTGGAGGCCGAACCCGAGGTGCTGCGCCACGGCCCGACGGCCGTCCTGTACGCGATCAGCGACGCGGTCGTCGACCACTACGTCGAGGTGGCCGGTGAACTCCAGATCGACCTGGAGGCGCTGGAGGCCGACGTGTTCGCACCGGCGGGCGGGAATCCGGGGACCACGGCGGAGCGGATCTACACCGCGAAGCGCCAGGTGCTGGAGTTCCGCCGGGCCGCGAGCCCGCTGGCGGCACCGGTGGAGAGGCTCGCGACCGGGGCCGTGCCGTTCGTGAGCCGGCAGTCCAAGCCCTTCTTCCGGGACGTCGCCGACCATCTGACCCGCGCCAACGAGCAGGTGGAAGGGCTGGACCGGCTGCTGTCGGACGTCCTGTCGGCCCATCTCGCGCAGATGGGCGTCCGGCAGAACGACGACATGCGGAAGATCTCGGCGTGGGCGGCCATGGCCGCGGTCCCCACGATGGTCGCGGGGATCTACGGCATGAACTTCGAGCACATGCCGGAGCTGACCTGGGTCTGGTCGTACCCGGCGGTGATCGTGCTGATGGCCGGGACCGTCCTCGGTCTGTACCGGCTGTTCAAGCGCCGCGGCTGGATGTAGGCACGGCGCCACGGGCCGCCCGGCGGCGCCCCCGGAATTCCGTACGGCGTTCTTCCGTACGGCGTGCTTCCGTACGGCGGCGGGCCTCTCGGCGGTTCAGAACGCGGGGGCGGGCGTCATCGGACCGCCCAGCGCGTTGCGCCGCTCGGGCATCTTCAGGCGGACCATCCTGTGCCAGCCCGCGGCCCGTTCCCACGCGTACGCGCCGTGGATCCCCGCGGCCAGGACGGCCGACTTGGCCTTGGGCCACCCGAGGATGCGTCCCATGTGGCTCATCACGGCGAGGCTGACGTCGCGGTAGACCTGGATCTCGGCGAGCGCGGAAGCGCGCAGGGTGCGCTGGATGAGCCGGCCGTGACCGGCGTACGCGAGGGCCAGCAGCTCCTCGTGGCAGTACGCCAGGTGGTTCGCCTCGTCGTTGTCGATCATGTGGATGGCCTTGCCCAGCTCGGGGTGGTCCCCGAAGTAGGTGACCAGCATGTTCATCTGGTCCGCGGCGCGCTGCTCGGTGACCCGGCTGTGCGAGAGGTAGACGATGATGTCCTCCTCGCTCAGCGGCTCGTCACGGCGGAGCTTGTCGTGGGCGAGGCCGATCCCACGCTTCTCGAGGAGCATCGTGTAGTCGGTGTCGGGCGGCACCGGCACGGGCTCGAGTCCGCGCTTCTTCAGGAGCGCGTTGAAGATCCGGCCGTGCTTGTCCTCGTCCGCCCCGTGCCGCGTGATCTTGGGCGCGAGATGCCGCATGGCGGGCGGGACGAGGGCCGCGATCCGGGCGTTCTCCCAGCCGCCCTGGGCCTCGCCGCTGGCAGCGATGGAACAGAAGAGCCGGAAGGACTCGTCGTTGTCGGTGATCTCCTGGAACAGGCCCTTGGCCGTGAGCATGGCTCCACCTCCCTGCGGGCGTCCGCACACCGCACGTCCGCAGAGAACGAGTCAAGTGCGGTACCGGCCTCCCGGCAACACGAGCGGCGGGCCGTTCGGCTGAAAGACGGAGCGTTCCACTCGTAACCGCGCGCCGTGTGGCGCGTTGAGCAGCGTGACGGCCGTGGCGGGGAAGACCCCCGAGCCCCCACCACGGCCGCAGACTTCCCGGGGTGCGAAAGGCAGGCTCGCCCCAGGGGCGTGTGTCGAACGTAGCGTCGTCTGCCCGCCGGGCAGACGGGACTTTCGACACACGCCCCTAGCTAGGCGAGGCCCGCCCGCTCCAGGGCTTCGGTGCCCGCCCGCAGCGCCGCCACCCGCTCGTCGAGGGTGAAGCCGGCCGGGGCGAGGGTCAGGGTCGTGACACCGGCCTCGGCGTAGGCCTTCATCCGGTCGGCGATCCGCTCGACGGAGCCGAGCAGGGTGGTCTGGTCGATCAGCTGCCGCGGGACGGCGGCGGCCGCGCCGGCCTTGTCCCCGGACAGGTACCTGTCCTGGATCTCGGCGGCCTGCTTCTCGTAGCCCATGCGCTGGGCGAGCTGGTTGTAGAAGTTCTGCTTGCGGCTGCCCATGCCACCGACGTACAGGGCCGTGTACGGGCGGAAGATGTCGGCCAGAGCGTCGATGTCGTCGCCGAGGGCGAGGGGCAGGGTGGGGTGGACGTCGAAGCCCTCCATGGTGAGCCCGGCCTTCTCACGGCCCGCGCGGAGCGGGCGGAGGGCGGTCTCCTCCAGGTGCTCGGCGGAGGGGAAGATCAGCAGGGCGCCGTCGGCGATCTCGCCGGTCTGCTCCAGGTTCTTCGGGCCGATCGCCGCGATGTAGAGCGGGATGTGCTCGCGCTCCGGGTGGACGGTGAGCTTGATCGGCTTGCCCGGTCCGTCCGGCAGCGGAAGCGTCCAGTGCTCGCCCTCGTAGGTGAGCCGCTCGCGGGACATGGCCTTGCGGACGATCTCGACGTACTCGCGGGTGCGGGCCAGGGGCTTGTCGAACTTGACGCCGTACCAGCCTTCCGAGACCTGCGGGCCCGAGACGCCGAGGCCGAGGCGGAAGCGTCCGCCGGAGAGCGAGTCGAGGGTGGCGGCGGTCATCGCCGTCATCGCGGGCTGACGGGCCGGGATCTGCATGATCGCGGAGCCGATGTCGATCCGCTCGGTCTTGGCGGCCACCCAGGAGAGCACCGTGGGCGCGTCGGAACCGTAGGCCTCGGCGGCCCAGCAGACGTCGTATCCGAGGCGGTCCGCCTCCTGCGCGACGGCGAGGTTGTCGCCGTCCATACCGGCGCCCCAGTAACCGAGGTTGATGCCGAGCCTCATGACCACACACCCTCTTTACCGATCAGTAACGTCCCTTGCGCCGGACTCTAGCGCGAGGCGAGGAGATCCGTCAGGGGGAGGTTGTCCACAGGCTCTCTCCGCGTGGGGTCTTGGCCAGTAATCTCGCGTCCCATGGAGCAGAGGCATCTCGGACGTACCGGCCTGCGCGTGTCCCGGCTCGGGCTCGGCACCCTCACCTGGGGGCGCGACACCGACGAGCACGACGCCGCCGACCAGTTGAAGGCGTTCTGGGACGCGGGCGGCACGCTGGTCGACACCGCGGACGTGTACGGCGGCGGCGAGGCCGAGTACATGCTCGGGCAGCTCATGGAGCGGCTGGTGCCACGACGGGATCTGGTCATCTCCACCAAGGCGGGCAGCGTGCCCGACCCGGACCGGCGGATGGACGGCTCCCGCGGCCATCTGCTGGCCGCGCTCGACGCCTCCCTGGCCCGCCTGGGCACGGACCACGTGGACCTGTGGCAGCTGCACGCCTTCGATCCGTACACCCCGCTGGAGGAGTCCCTCCAGGCGCTGGACATCGCCGTGAGCAGCGGCCGCGCACGGTACGTGGGGGTGTCGAACTTCTGCGGGTGGCAGCTGGCGAAGGCGGGAACCTGGCAGCTCGGGGCCGCGGGCACGGGGCGGACGCGCCTCGCGGCGACGCAGATGGAGTACTCACTGCTCCAGCGGGGCGTCGAGCGGGAGGTGCTGCCCGCGGCCCTGGACCTGGGGATAGGTCTGCTGCCGTCCTCACCGCTGGGGCGCGGGGTGCTGACGGGCAAGTACCGGGACGGCACGCCCGCCGACTCCCGGGGCGGTTCCGAGACCATGGCGCCCTTCGTGGAGCCGTACCTGGACGACGCGGCGAGCCGGATCGTCGACGCGGTCGCCACGGCGGCGGACGGCCTGGCGACGACGCCGCTCAAGGTGGCGCTCGCCTGGGTCCGCGACCGTCCGGGGGTGACCGCCCCGGTCGTCGGCGCGCGCAACGCGCGGCAGCTCACGGCCACGTTGTCAGTGGAGAGCCTTAGTCTTCCTGACGAGATCTGCCGGGCTCTCGACGATGTGTCGGCGCCCATGCACCGCTATCCGGACCAGGACTGGAGCACCTTGTGACCGAGCCTTCGCGGGAGACCCCTCCCGAGGCCACCGAGCCCGTGTCGGGCGAGGCCGACGAGGCCGCGACCGAGCGCACCCCGGAGAGCGTGGCGGAGCGCGCCGGGGAGGGCCCGGAGGCGCGCGGCGAGGCGGGGAAGACCGGCGCCACGAGCCCAGCGGCCGACGGCACGAGTTCTGCGGCCGACGCGAGTCCTGCCGACGACACGAGTCCTGCCGACGACGCCGAGGCACAGGCCGACAGCACGGAGGCACAGGCCGACAGCACGGAGGCACAGGCCGACGGGGAGGCGAAGGCCGCGGAGGTGTCGGAGGCGCAGGCCGAGCTGGCCGCGCAGCGCGAGTTGCGGGCCAGGATCGAGCAGCGCAAGGCCGAGAAGGCGGCGCCGGTCGACGCGGGCGGGAAGCTCAGCGGCACGGCAGCCGATCTGCTCGCGGCGGTACGGGCGGTGGAGGGCGGTACGAAGCCGGGCACCGCGTTCTTCGAGCCGACCGAGCCCGCGCCGCGACGCCCCGCTCCCACGGCGACGCCCACGCCCGCGGCGGCCGCCGCGGCGCGCCCGCCGGTCCCGGAGCCGACGGCGGCCCCCGAGACGCTTGAGGCCGTGCGGGCCGTCCTGGCGCGCGGTGGGGCCCCGGAGTCCCTGACCGGCCAGGTCGCGGCAGCCCTGGGGGAGGGCGCCGCCGAGGCGCTGCGCGAGGACCCGTGGCTCCTCCTCGCGGTGCCGGGGGTCCAGCCCGAGCACGCCGACGGCTTCGCGCGTGCCCTCCTGGGCGCGGAGTGCGGTCCCGACGATCCCCGTCGGGCGGTCGCCCTGGTGGCCTGGCTGCTCGAACGGGCCGCGCTGAGGGGGCACACGGCCCTGGAGGACGGCGCCGTGCGGGTCGGCCTCGGCAAGCTGTCCGTACCGGACCCGGACGAGGCCCTGCGCCAGGCGGTGTCCGAGGGTGCGGTACTGGTGTTCCAGGACGAGGAGCCGGTGCCGGAGGACGTCGAGGACGAAGCCGACGGGACCGCCGCCGAGACCGGCGAGGTTCCCGAAGCCGACGTGCCGGTCCTGCTCGGGCTCGACCGGTACGCCCTCGCCGAGGAGAGCCTGGCCGACGGTCTGGCCCGGCTGGTGAAGACCGTGTCCGGGGAGGAGTGGGAAGGGCCCGAGCTGGTCCGCGCGGCGGGCGCGTACGGCCTGGTGCTGCACATCGGCGGCGAGGCGGCCCGCAGCGAGCCGGTCGCGCTCGCCGAGGCCGCCCGGGAGCGGGGCCTGCGGGTCGCCGTGGCCGTGCACAGCGAGAACGGAGTCGGTCGACTCGGCGCGGACGCGCTGACGGTCGCCGCGCTGCTGTCCGGCACGGCCGGACCCCGCCGGGACGCGGAGGGCGCCTTCGCCCTCGACCTGCTGGTAGTCCTGGACGCGCCGCAGCTGGACGTCGAGAGCGCCGCGATGCTCGTGGAGTCCCTGCCCGACGGCTGCCGTCTGGTGCTCAGCGGCGATCCCGGTGTCCTCGGCTCCGCGGGCGCGGGCCAGGTCTTCACCGATGTGCTGGCGGCCGCGGTGTGCCCGCGGATCGTCTCCCGCGTCCCCGACCCCGGGCCGATCGGCGAGCTGGTCTCCGGCATCGGCATCGGTGAGCTGAACCAGGTGGAGGCCCCCGGCAAGGAGGTCGTGATCGTCCCCGTGCGGGACGCGGGCGAGGCCGTCCACCGCACGGTCCAGCTCGTCGCCGACTCGGTTCCCCGCGCGATCGGCGTGCCCACCGGGCAGACCCAGGTGATCACCGTCGGCCATGGCGGCTCGGCGGGCACCCGCGCGCTGAACGCGGCGCTCAAGCAGCGCCTCAACCCGGGCCCCGGCCGCTTCGGCGGCTTCGACCCGGGCGACCGGGTGGCGTACGTACCGGCTCCGGGGCGGACGATGACCGGGACGGTCGTCTCGGCCGACGCCGAGGGTCTGCGCCTGGAGTGCGAGGGCGAGAAGCTCGTCGTACCGAAGGAGCGGGTGGAGTCGGCGCTGCGGCACGGCTGGGCGCTCACGGCGCACCAGGCGGCCGGGATGCGCTGGCCGGCGGCGGTCGTGGTGCTGCCGGGCGACGCGGCCCAAGGGCTGAGCCGGGCCTGGGTGTACACGGCCTTCGGTCGCGGCGAGCGTCATCTGTCGGTCGTCCACGGGGTGGACCAGGCGCTGCCGCGCGCGGTGTCCGAGGGGAGGTCCCAGGACCGTACGACCCGGCTGGGGCCGCTTCTGGAGTCGCTTCTGGCGGCCGCGGAGGGCTGATCGGGCGCCGTGGGGGTACGGCGGAGGGCGGGACACCACCCGGTGTCCCGCCCTCCGTCCTACCCGGCCGGACGCCGTACCGTTCAGGCGTCCTGCTCCTCCAGGTCGTCGTCCAGCTCGTCGTCGAAGACCGCGCTGACGTCGAAGCGGCAGACGATCCGCTCCGGATCGGCCTGCTCGAAGGGGGCGTTCAGCCACTCCCCCGGCTCCGGCAGCTCTTCGGCTGCCGAGACCCAGAGCGTGGAGTCGCCCTCCTCCAGGCCGAACTCCTTGTGCCGTGAGGCGATTTCGTCCGGTTCGTACTCGCCGAAGAGGACACCGAGCGCCGCGTGCGTACTGACGCCGACGGCGGGAGTACCGTCCGCACCCTCCTCGTCGCTCTCCAGATCGGCGATGCGCTGAGCCTGGGCGAGCAGCCGCTTCGGCTCCGCCACGGCGTAGTCGCGGCGGATCAGCACGCTGAGGGCATGCGGCTCATCCGGTCCGGCGTAGGGCGGCAGCGAGTCGTCGGCGCCCGGGATCTCGAAGGGAGTGACCTCGTCGTACCGGTCGTAGAGCCGCTCGTCGTACGCCTCGGCCGCCGCGGCGAGGGCGTTGAAGGCTGCATAGACGGCCGGGTCGTCGTCCCCCGAACGACGTTCGACCGCCTCCAGGTGACGGTCCAGTGCGGCTTTGACCGCCTCGGCGGCGGCACGTACCTCGGCAGCGGTGGGCTGCGCAGCATCAGACATGGGACGCACGCTATCCGTAGCGGGCCGGTGCCCGCACAATAGATGCGATGCCGGAATACGAATTTGTCGACGTGTACGTGCCCCGTGGCGTCTCCCGCAAGGAGGCCACGCGGCTCCTGACCGACCATGCCGAGTACGGGCACTGGGAGTTGGACCGTCTGATCCTGCACCGGGACGGCAGCCGCAGGGTGCGGCTCCGCCGACGCATCATCCGTCAGGTTCGCGCCACCTGGTGACATGACATGGGGCCCCGCGTCGCGGGGCCCCTGCGCGTTGCGCGACCGGTCCGGCCGCTCCGCCCGGGCTAGGCGGACCGGCGGTTGCGGCGGTAGAGCACCGCGCCGGCGAGCAGCAGACCCGCGCCGGCCGGGATGATCACCCCGAGCGGACCGGAACCGGTCTGCGCCAGCTCCTCGCTCGCTTCGGGCTGTGTGATCGTGTGCGTACCAGGTGTGTTCGGCCCGCTGGGCGTACCCGGTCCACCGGGCTCGCCGGAGTCTCCGGGGTTACCCGGGGTGCCGGGCGTACCCGGGTTGCCGGGGTTGCCCGGGTTGCCAGGGTTACCCGGGTTGCCGGGATTCCCGGGATTCCCGGGATTCCCCGGGTTACCGGGATTCCCCGGGTTACCGGGGTTACCGGGGTTGCCCGGGTTACCGGGGTTCCCCGGGTTGCCCGGGTGCGTCGGCTCGACGCCGTTGCCGCACTCGTTGCCGAACGCCGGGTTGATGGCGCCGACGACCGAGACGCTGTTCCCGCAGGCGTTCACGGGGACGTGGACCGGCACCTGGACGTTGTTGCCGGACGCGACGCCCGGGGAGTTGCTGGTGCTGCCCTCCGCCGACGAGCCGCGGCGGTGCTTGCCCGGCTTGGAGACGTTGGCGCACTTGTTGCCGAACGTCGGATTGAGCAACCCGACCACGTTGACGGTGTTTCCGCAGACATTCACCGGCGCGTGCACCGGAACCTGTACGGAATTTCCGGACGCGACGCCCGGGGAATTCGAGGCGGTGCCGTTCGCTCCCGCATCGGCGTTCGCGTAACCACCACCGAGGGCGAGTACGCCGCCCGCGGCCGCAACGGTGATCAGGCCCTTGCGCGTGACCTGTCGCATAGCTTGTTCCCTGCCTTCTCGGCTTCTGCCTTCTGGCTTCAGAAGAGGGGCCACCGGGCACGACGCCCGGGGCGGAAATGCCCACCGGCCCCGGAGTGCATGGCACGCACTCCGGGGCCGGACTGGCTCAGACCCTCACGGGTCGAGGCACAACGTCAGGCGTTGATGCAGGTGTTGCCGAAGGCGGGGTTCAGCAGCCCGATCACGGAGACCGTGTTGCCGCACACGTTCACCGGGACGTGAACCGGCACCTGGACGACGTTGCCCGAGAGCACGCCGGGGGAACCGATGGCGGCACCCTGGGCACCCGAGTCGGCAACGGCCATGCCCGCACCCGCGAGAACGAGACCGCCGGTGGCAGCCGCAGCAGCGACGACCTTCTTGATCATTATTCCTCCTTGTTGGCAATGCGATCCCAGCCGCGGACCGCACCACCTGTAACGAGGGGGAAGTAATGGGGCTACGAGCGTATGAGTGCATTCACTCGTTCCGGTCACATGCGCACGTGCGGCCGAATATCGGCCGCCCCGCTCAGGAGGCGTCGATGAACCGGTCGAGGACGCGGACGCCGAACTTCAGGCCGTCCACCGGCACCCGCTCGTCCACGCCGTGGAACATCCCGGCGAAGTCCAGCTCCGGCGGCAGCTTGAGCGGCGCGAAGCCGAAGCAGCGGATGCCGAGGTCGTCGAAGGACTTGGCGTCGGTACCGCCGGAGAGCATGTACGGCACGGCACGGGCGATCGGGTCCTCGGCACGCAGGGCGAGCTGCATGGCGTCGACCAGGGCGCCGTCGAAGCTGGTCTCCAGGGCCTTGTCCCCGTGCACGTCCTCGCGCTTGACCCGCGGGCCGAGGATCCGGTCGAGGTCGGCCAGGAACTCCTCCTCGTAACCGGGCAGGAAGCGTCCGTCGACGTGCGCCGTGGCCTGTCCGGGGATGACGTTGACCTTGTACCCGGCGCCGAGCATGGTCGGGGCGGCGGAGTTGCGCAGGGTCGCGCCGACCATCTTGGCGATGCCGCCCAGCTTGGAGAGCGTCGCCTCCATGTCCTCGGGGTCGAGCGGGGTGCCCAGCGCGTCCGAGAGCTCGTCCAGGAAGGACCGTACGGTCTTGGTGACCCTGACCGGCCACTGGTGGCGCCCGAGGCGGCCGACGGCCTCGCAGAGCTCGGTGATGGCGTTGTCGTTGTTGGTCATCGACCCGTGCCCGGCCGTGCCGTCGACGGTCAGCCGCATCCAGTGCATGCCCTTCTGGGCCGTCTCGACCAGGTAGAGCCGCAGGTTCTTGTTGACGGTGAAGGAGAAGCCGCCGACCTCGCCGATCGCCTCCGTCACCCCGTCGAACAGCTCGCGATGGTGGTCGACCAGATGCCGGGCGCCGTAGGTGCCGCCCGCCTCCTCGTCGGCGAGGAACGCCAGGACGATGTCGCGCGGGGGCTTGCGGCCGCTGCGCATCCGGTCCCGTACGACCGCGAGGGTCATCGCGTCCATGTCCTTCATGTCCACCGCGCCCCGGCCCCAGACACAGCCGTCGGCGACCTCGCCGGAGAAGGGGTGATGGGTCCAGTCCTCGGCGTTGGCCGGCACGACGTCGGTGTGGCCGTGGATGAGCAGGGCCGGCCGGGAGGGGTCCTCGCCCTCGATGCGGGCGACGGTGGAGGCCCGCCCCTTGTGCGACTCGATGATCTTCGGCTCGAGACCGACTTCGGCGAGCTTCTCGGCGACGTACTCCGCCGCCGCCCGCTCGCCCGGGCCGGAGTGGTCGCCGTAGTTGCTGGTGTCGATGCGGATGAGGTCACGACAGAGATCGACGACCTCGTCCTCGCCGGTGACGCTCCGGGCCGTGTTCGACTCGCTCACGCTGCTTCCTCCCACTACGTGCCCCACGTGCTTGCTGGTGGTCGCCCCCATCCTCGCGCGCCCGGCTCCGGGACCCAAGGGCGCCCGTCGGCCGACGTACGTCTGTCACACGGTTCCGCCCGGACCAGGGGTGGTGATCGACCACCTCCAATGTTTGCTATGGTTTTCCACGTCGGAACGGCCGAGCGGCCGGAAAGACAGACACCTTGTCCGGGTGGCGGAATGGCAGACGCGCTAGCTTGAGGTGCTAGTGCCCTTTATCGGGCGTGGGGGTTCAAGTCCCCCCTCGGACACCAACGAAGGACCCCACGTCATGTGGGGTCCTTCTTGTTTGCGGACGACGGTGCGAGGGCCGCGGGGGCGGGACGAGGCGACGGAGGTCGAGGCCGGTGAGACGGAGAACGAGGACACCTGCCGCGCCGCTTCCGCAGCGGGACGGGATCGATCCGGTGCGGGTGCGGCTGCCCGAGGAGCCGGATGCCGGGTGGGCGACCGTGGGGGACTATCTGCGGGCGCGGTACGGCGGCGCCATCGGGGACGTGCGTGTCGCGGAGATGCTGCGGAACGGGCGGTTCGTCGGGGTGGACGGGGCGGTCGCCGGGGACGAGCCGTACGTCGCCGGGCTGCGGCTCTGGTTCCACCGGGACTTCCCCGCCGAGCAGCGGGTGCCCTTCGAGCTGGGGATCGTGCACCGCGACGAGCGGATCGTGGTCGTCGACAAGCCGCACTTCCTGGCGACGATGCCGCGCGGGCGCCATGTGACCGAGACGGCACTCGCCCGGCTCCGGCGGGAGCTGGGGATGCCGGAACTCCAGCCCGCGCACCGGCTGGACCGGCTGACGGCCGGCCTGGTGCTCTTCGTCGTGCGACCCGGCGACCGGGGCGCGTATCAGACACTGTTCCGGGACCGGCTGGTCGGCAAGGAGTACGAGGCGGTGGCGGCGCACGAGCCCGGGGTCGCGCTGCCGGTGACGGTGCGGAGCCGGATCGAGAAGGAGCGCGGGGTGATCGCCGCCCGCGAGGTGCCGGGGGAGCCGAACAGCGAGAGCCGGATCGAGCTGGTCGAGCGGCGCGGCGGGTTCGGGCGGTACCGACTGCTGCCGGCGACCGGACGGACCCATCAGCTGCGGGTGCACATGAACAGCCTGGGGCTGCCGATCCTGCACGATCCGGTCTATCCCGTGGTTCGCGAGGACGGGCCGGAGGACTTCGCGCGTCCGCTCCAGCTGCTCGCGCGGACGCTGGAGTTCACCGACCCCTTCACCGGCGTCCCGATGCGGTTCGAGAGCGGGCTCCGGCTCCAGGCGCTCGACCGAGGTGGTTGCCCGACCTGAAGGCCCCGGACAGCACGAGACCCCCGCAGGCGGCCGCCTGCGGGGGTCTCGGCCACCCGTAGGGGGTCGT
>NZ_JBHUYJ010000015.1:14607-19949 GCF_042668715.1 Streptomyces sp. NPDC057271 | reverse complement strand
CCCCAACTGGAAACCCCCGAACAAAACAAGCCCCCCCACGGCGACACCGGGTGTGGTCCCCTGCACCCCGTGGGGGGTCGTCAGTCCCGGGTCGCCGCGGCGGTCGCGCGGACGCGCCCCCGGACCAGGAACCAGCCGCCGACGAGCAGGAGCCCGATCAGCGGGAGGGAGTTCACCGTGGTGCGGCTGATGCCGCCGTCCATCCACATCAGGACGAGGACGGAGCCGAGGAAGATCAGCGTGACGATCTGGGTGTACGGGGCCCAGGGCAGCCGGTAGCCGGGGCGGGTGACCCGGCCTTCCTTGGAGCGGTTCACGAACAGCAGCGAGCAGACCATGATCATGGCCCAGGTGCCGATGATGCCGATGGAGGCGAAGTTCAGCACGAGCTCGAAGGCCTCGCCCGGCATGAGGTAGTTCAGGCCGACGCCGAGGACACCGAAGGCGGCGGTGAGCAGGATGCCGCCGTAGGGCACGCCGCCCTTGTTCATGACTCCGGTGAACTTGGGCGCGGAGCCCGCGAGCGACATGGAGCGCAGGATCCGGCCGGTCGAGTAGAGACCCGAGTTCAGGCTGGAGAGCGCGGCGGTGAGGACGACCAGGTTCATCACGCCGGCGGCGCCGGGGATGCCCAGCTTGTCGAAGACGGTGACGAACGGGCTCTGGTCGCCGGAGTACGCGGTGTACGGCAGGAGCAGGGCGAGGAGGATCACGGAACCGACGTAGAAGAGGCCCACGCGCCACATGATCGAGTTGATCGCCCGCGGCATGATCTTCTCGGGGTTCTCGGTCTCGCCGGCGGCGACGCCGCACAGTTCGACGGAGGCGTACGCGAAGACGACACCCTGGATCAGGAGCAGCATCGGCATGACACCGGTCGGGAAGATGCCGCCGTTGTCCGTGATGGTGGACAGGCCCGGCGTGTGGCCGCCGACGTCGTGCGAGGTCACGATCAGGAAGATGCCGATGAGCATGAAGGCGACGAGCGCGCCGACCTTGATGATCGCGAACCAGAACTCCATCTCACCGAAGTACTTCACGGAGATGAGGTTGGCGGCGAGGACGACCGCGAGGGCGATCAGCGCGAGGATCCACTGCGGGACGTCGCTGAACATGGCCCAGAAGTGGGCGTAGGTGGCGGCCGCGGTGATGTCGGCGATGGCGGTGGTCGACCAGTTGAGGAAGTAGAGCCAGCCGGCCGTGTAGGCGCCCTTCTCGCCCATGAACTCACGCGCGTAGGAGACGAACGCGCCGGAGGAGGGGCGGTAGAGGACCAGTTCGCCGAGGGCCCGCACCACGAAGAAGGCGAAGACGCCGCAGACCGCGTACGCGATGAAGAGGGACGGGCCGGCGTTGGCCATGCGCCCACCGGCGCCGAGGAAGAGGCCGGTGCCGATCGCGCCGCCGATGGCGATCATGTTGATGTGCCGGGACTTGAGGTCCTTGCGGTACCCGGCGTCGCCGGCGTCCACGTGGGGGGACGCCCCGGATGCCGCCGCCGGTGGCGTGGCGGACAGCGTGTCGGCCGCGGGGAGGGTGCGGTCACTCATGGAGTTGTTCGCCTTCGTGAGGGGAGGGTCTGTGCGGTACCCGGCCGATCGCGTGGAGATCGTCCACGGCTCTCACGGCCAGCGCACATCGTCACGGCAAGGCGGGATTTCAGCAGTGGCCAATGTCACTGATCGCCCATATTTGAGCTACTTCTGAGGTTCATGAGGGGCGAACGCCTGGGATCGAAAGGTTCTACGGCGCGAGAACGTCCAGTTCCTTGAGGGCGCCGACCGCGATCCGGCGGGTGAGCTCCTCGGCGCGTACCGCGTCCCTCTCCCGCACCGCCTCGGCGACCTGGACGTGCAGGGTGACGGCGGCCGGGTCGGGGTCCTCGAACATCACCTGGTGGTGGGTGCGGCCGGTGAGCACCTCGGCGACGACGTCGCCGAGCCGGGCGAACATCTCGTTGCCGGAGGCGTTCAGGACGATCCGGTGGAAGGCGATGTCGTGGACGAGGTACGCCTCCAACTGCCGCCCGCGCGAGGTGGCGACCATGCCGAGCGCCTGCTCGGTCAGTTCACGGCACTGCTCGGGGGTGGCGCGCACGGCGGCGAGTCCGGCGGCGACGGGTTCGACGGCGGAGCGGAGCACGGTGAGCGAGCGCAGCTGACGGGGGCGGTCGGCACCGGCCAGGCGCCAGCGGATGACCTGGGGGTCGTACACGTTCCACTGCGCGGTCGGCAGGACGGTCACGCCCACGCGGCGGCGGGACTCGACCAGGTGCATGGACTCCAGGACGCGCACGACCTCGCGGACGACGGTGCGGGAGACGTCGAAGCGCTGGGCGAGTTCGTCGGTGCGCAGGACGCTGCCGGGCGGGTACTCCCCCGCGGTGATGGCGAGACCCAGGGTGGCGAGGACGTGCGAATGGAGCCCCTGGGCCGGTGTCGTCATGGGGGTCAGCCTACGCGTGGACCAAGATCACCAATAAAAAGTATGACTTTAAAGTCACAGCCTCTTGAATACGTCGTACCCAATGGGTTTCATGAGCGCGACGGAATCGATGTCGAAGAAGACAGCGAGGCACCACCCCATGAGCTCCACCTCCCCGACGGTCCCCCCGGTCGTCGTCGTGATGGGCGTCGCCGGCACCGGCAAGACGACCATCGGTCCGCTGGTCGCGGACGCGCTCGGAGTCCGCTATGCCGAGGGCGACGATTTCCATCCTGCGGCGAACGTCGCGAAGATGTCGGCCGGCACCCCGCTGGACGACGCGGACCGTGGCCCCTGGCTCGACGCGATCGGGCGGTGGGCGCACGGCCGTGAGGCGCTCGGCGGGGTGGTGAGCAGCTCCGCGCTGAAGCGGACCTACCGGGACCGGCTGCGGGCGGCCGCCCCGGACGTGGTCTTCCTCCATCTGACCGGCGACCGCGAGCTGATCGAGCGGCGGATGAGGGAGCGCAAGGGGCACTTCATGCCGACGGCGCTGCTCGATTCGCAGTTCGCCACGCTGCAGCCGCTCGGGGACGACGAGGCCGGTGTGGCCGTCGACGTCTCCGGCTCCCCCGAGGAGATCGCCGCGCGGGCGGTCGCCGCGTTGCGCGAGCTCGTCGGCTGATCCGCACAAGCCCTGCGGCAGGGCTGCCGCGGTCCTGCCGTGCCCCTGGAGTCCCGCCGTGACCAGCGGCACTCGGTACCCGTCGTCCGTCGCCAGTTCCGGGTGCCGGACGGCCCCTCCCGCCCTCACCCGTCCCCTAAGGAACCACCGTGACCAGTCTCAGCGTCGAGGTGCTGGCAGCGGACGCCGTCGAGCCGATCACCTCGGCAGGCAACGCCCAGCTCGGCATGGCCGTGCTCGCGGGCATAGCCGTCATCGTCCTGCTCATCACCACGTTCAAGCTGCACGCCTTCCTCGCCCTGACCATCGGGTCGCTGGCCCTCGGCGCCTTCGCCGGGGCGCCGCTCGCGGCGACCGTCGACTCCTTCACCGCCGGTCTCGGCAAGACCGTCGCGGGTGTGGGTGTGCTCATCGCGCTCGGCGCGATCCTCGGCAAGCTGCTCGCCGACTCCGGCGGCGCGGACCAGATCGTCGACACCATCCTCGCCAGGGCGAGCGGCCGGGCGATGCCCTGGGCGATGGTGCTGATCCTCCGTCATCGGTCTGCCCCTCTTCTTCGAGGTCGGCATCGTCCTGCTGATCCCGGTGGTCCTGCTCGTCGCCAAGCGTGGCGACTACTCGCTGATGCGGATCGGTATCCCGGCCCTCGCCGGTCTGTCGGTGATGCACGGTCTGATCCCGCCGCACCCCGGACCGCTGGTCGCCATCGACGCACTCGGCGCCGACCTCGGTGTCACCCTCGCCCTCGGCGTACTGGTCGCCATCCCGACCGTGATCATCGCCGGTCCCCTCTTCTCCCGGTACGCGGCCCGCTGGGTCGACATCCCGGCCCCCGAGAACATGATCCCCGCGCGGCCGTCGGAGGACCTGGAGAAGCGCCCCGGCTTCGGTCCCACCGTCGCGACCGTCCTGCTGCCCGTCGTCCTGATGCTGGTCAAGGCGCTGGTCGACATCGTCGTCGACAACCCCGACAACGCCGTACAGAAGGTCACCGACGTCATCGGCTCGCCGCTGATCGCGCTGCTCGCGGCCGTGCTGGTCGGCCTCTTCACGCTGGGCCGCGCGGCCGGCTTCACCAAGGAGCGGCTCTCCTCGACCGTCGAGAAGTCCCTCGCCCCGATCGCGGGCGTGCTGATGATCGTCGGCGCGGGCGGCGGCCTCAAGCAAACCCTGATCGACGTCGGCGTGGGCCAGATGATCCTGGACTTCTCCGAGAACTGGTCGATCCCGGCGCTGCTCCTCGCCTGGCTGATCGCGGTGGCCATCCGCCTCGCGACCGGCTCGGCCACGGTGGCGACGATCTCGGCGGCCGGGCTCGTGGCCCCGCTCGCCGAGGGCATGGGCACGAGTGAGACGGCGCTGCTCGTCCTCGCGATCGGTGCCGGTTCGCTGTTCTTCAGCCATGTGAACGACGCCGGGTTCTGGCTCGTCAAGGAGTACTTCGGGATGAACGTCGGCCAGACGATCAAGACGTGGTCGGTGATGGAGACGATCATCTCGGTCGTCGGCATCGTCTTCGTCCTGCTGCTGTCGCTGGCGCTGTAGCCACCGCGCCCCCGGCTCACCCGCGAACGGACGGGGTCCGGACGCCTCCCGGCGTCAGGACCCCGTCCGGTTGGTGCCGCGTGACGCGTGCCACACTGCGGCGCATGGAAGAGAGTGAGACCACCGCACAGACGGAGACCCTTGAGGATCCCGCGTCCCTCAAGCCGTTCGAGCTGGCCTTTCCCGGCCCCCTGCGCGACCGGCTCGTGGCGGCCGTCCTCGCCGGCGAGAAGACCTCGACGACGGGTCTCCTGGTGGAGTACGAGGTCGAGGGCGACGAACTGCCGCGCGTGGGCGAACGCTGGGCGCTGATCGACTCGCGGGAGCGGCCCGTCGCGGTGGTGGAGACCACGGAGGTACGGGTGCTGCCGGTCGGCGAGATCGACCTCCGGTTCGCGATCGAGGAGGGGGAGGGGTACACGACGGTCGCCGAATGGCGGGCCTCCCACGAGAGGTTCTGGCACGGCGCCGAGATGCGGGAGTTCCTCGGCGATCCGGAGTTCACGGTGACCGACGCGACGGTGGCGGTCGCGGAGCGGTTCAGGGTCGTACGGCATCTGGGCTGAGCCCGGGGGTGGGGGGGGGGGGGGGGGGGGGCCCCCCCCCCCCCCCCCCTCCCCACACAGCAGCTCCGAGCATGAAGAACACAGGACAAGCACCCTACTACCGCTCCCGCCCCCCTCCTACC
>NZ_JBHUYJ010000015.1:0-14597 GCF_042668715.1 Streptomyces sp. NPDC057271 | reverse complement strand
GCCCCCACCCGTACGGCGGACGGCGGACGGCGGACGGCGGACGGCGGACGGCGGATCGTACGCCCTGCAGGCCGCCCGACTGTCCGCCGGCCGCCTTCTACCCCACCGCCTGCGCCGCCGCCCGGCCAGCAGCCCGGCCCGAGAAGATGCAGCCGCCGAGGAAGGTGCCTTCAAGGGAGCGGTAGCCGTGGACGCCTCCGCCGCCGAATCCTGCCGCCTCGCCCGCCGCGTAGACCCCTTCCAGCACCTCTCCGCTCTCGGTGAGCACCCTCGACGAGAGGTCGGTCTCCAGACCGCCGAGCGACTTGCGGGTCAGGATGTTCAGGCGCACGGCGATCAGCGGACCGGCCTTGGGGTCCAGGATCCTGTGCGGCGACGCCGTACGGATCAGCTTGTCGCCCAGGTACCTGCGGGCCCCCCGGATCGCCGTGACCTGAAGGTCCTTGGTGAAGGGGTTGGCGATCTCGCGGTCCCGCGCCGTGATCTCGCGGCGCAGCTCCGCCTCGTCGATCAGCGGCTCGTCCGTGAGGGCGTTCATCCCCCGGACCAGCGCGGACAGGTCCTTCTCGACGACGAAGTCGACGCCGTTCTCCATGAACGCCTTCACCGGGCCCGGCACGTCCGCGCGGGCCCGGCCGATGACGTCCCGGACCGACTTGCCGGTGAGGTCGGGGTTCTGTTCGGAGCCGGAGAGGGCGAACTCCTTGCCGATGATGCGCTGGTCGAGGACGAACCAGGTGTGGTCGTACCCGGTCCGCATGATGTGTTCGAGCGTGCCGAGGGTGTCGAAGCCCGGGAAGAGCGGGACGGGCAGCCGACGGCCCGTCGCGTCGAGCCAGAGCGAGGACGGGCCGGGCAGGATGCGGATGCCGTGCCTGGCCCAGATCGGGTTCCAGTTCTCGATGCCCTCGGTGTAGTGCCACATCCGGTCGCGGTTGATGTGGTGGGCGCCGGCCTCCTCGGTGATGCCGAGCATCAGCCCGTCGACATGGGCGGGGACGCCGGAGAGCAGCTTCGCGGGCGGGGTACCGAGCCGGTCGGGCCACTGCTTGCGTACGAGATCGTGGTTGCCGCCGATGCCGCCCGAGGTGACGATCACGGCCTGGGCGCGGAGGGTGAAGGTGCCGGTGACCTCGCGGCTGCTCGCGGTGCCGCGTTCGGCGGTGGAGGCTTCCAGGATCTCGCCGCTGACGGTGTCCACGGCTCCGGCGGTGCGGCCGAGGCCGGTCACCCGGTGGCGGAAGCGGAGCTGGACCCGGCCGGTGGCAACCCCCTCGCGGACCCGGCGCTCGAACGGGGCGACGAGGCCGGGGCCCGTGCCCCAGGTGATGTGGAAGCGGGGCACCGAGTTCCCGTGCCCGTTCGCGTCGTAGCCGCCACGCTCGGCCCAGCCCACCACGGGGAAGAAGCGCACCCCGCGCGCGTGCAGCCAGGAGCGCTTCTCCCCCGCCGCGAAGTCGACGTACGCCTCCGCCCACTTCCGCGGCCAGCGGTCCTCGGGCCGGTCGAAGCCGGCCGTGCCGAGCCAGTCCTGGAGGGCGAGGTCGCGACTGTCCTTGATCCGCATCCGGCGCTGCTCGGGCGAGTCGACCAGGAAGAGCCCGCCGAAGGACCAGTGGGCCTGACCGCCCACGGACTGTTCGGGCTCCTGGTCGAGCAGGATCACGCTCCGCCCGGCGTCCACGAGTTCGGCGGTGGCCACCAGGCCGGCGAGGCCGGCTCCGACCACGATCACATCAGCGTCGTACAACATGGACCGAATCTTGGATACACCGATGTATCGAGTCAACAGTCCGGACCAAGCTGATCCGCGTGGACATCGCCAGGGCGGTGACCTCGGGCAGCCGTGACCCGGCTTCCGTCCGCTGGTGATTTCATGGCGGGATGACCAACCCCGCCGAAGAGATCCTGGACGTCGTCGACGAGAACGACGATGTGGTCGGCCGGGCCCCGCGCGCCGAGGTGTACGCGCGGGGTCTCATCCATCGCTGCGTCTTCATCCTGGTGCGGGACGCCGAGGACCGGATCTTCGTGCACCGGCGCACGCCGGTGAAGCTGGTCTACCCGTCGATGTACGACATGTTCGTCGGCGCGGGCGAGTCGTACGACGACGCGGCGCTGCGCGAGGCGGAGGAGGAACTGGGCGTCTCCGGGCTGCCGCACCCCGAGCCGCTGCTGCGGTTCCTGTACGACTCCGGGGGCGTGGCCGGGAAGTGGTGGTCCGCGGTCTACCAGGTGCGGTGCGAGCTGCCGGTGGATCCTCAGGTGGAGGAGGTCGCCTGGCACGCCTTCCTTCCGGAGGCGGAGGTCGTCGCGCGGCTCGGGGAGTGGGAGTGGGTCCCGGACGGGCTGGCGGCCTACGAACGTCTGCGTGCGCGCCGCGGTTAAAGTGCCCAGGTGAGTGACTTCGTACAGAGTCTGCGGCTGTGGTTCGCGCCGCAGCGGATCCGTGACGAGGGCGAGACCCCGGACTACCGGTTCTCGCTCGCCAACGAGCGCACCTTCCTCGCCTGGATCCGGACCGCGCTCGCGCTCGTCGGCGGCGGTTTCGCCGTCGACCAGTTCCTGCCGGATCTGCGATGGGGCGTACGGGTCGGGCTCGCGCTCGCGCTGCTCGCCGCGGGCGTGCTGTGCGCGCTGCGGGCGGTGAACCACTGGGTGCGGTGCGAGCGGGCGATGCGGCGCGGGGACGACCTGCCCGTGTCGCGCTTCCCGACGGTGCTGAGCCTCGCGGTGGCCGTGGTCGCGCTGGCGATGGTGGTGGTCATCCTCGTCGGCTGGGCCGGACGGTGACCGAGGCGGCGAAGCCCGACCGGGACCCCGGGCTGCAGCCGGAGCGGACCCGGCTCGCGTGGCGGCGTACGACGCTGACCTGCACGGTCGTGGTGGTGCTCGCGACGAAGTCGGCGATCAGTGACGCGATCACGGCGGCGGCGGTGGCGGGCGCCGCGCTCACCGCGCTGGTCTGGATCGGGTTCCTGGCCCTCGCCCACCGCCGGATCCGTGCCCTGGACGCGGCGCGCCCGCGGCCGCTCTCCCCTCGTGGCGCGCTGCTCGCGACGGCGTGCACGGTCGCGCTGGCGGCGCTCGCGGTGGCCGTCGTGCTGTAGTCGCCCCGGTCCTGCGCCGCCCGGCCGCCGCTGTCGCCCCGGTCCCGCTCCGCCCGGCCGCCGCCGTAGCTCAGCCTCCGTCCGCCCGCCGTTCCCCGCCCGCCGTCCCCGCCCGTCCGCCCGCCCGCCGTCCCCGTCCGCCCGCCGCCCGCCGTCCCCCGGCCGTCGCTCCGCCCCCGTCCGCCGTCGGGCTCCGCTCGCCGTCAGTCGGGCCACTCCACCGTGACCACGACCTTGCCGTTCAGGCCGCCCTCCTGGCCGGCCCGCTGGGCGTCGGCGGCCTGTTCCAGCGGGAAGGACCGCGCCACCCGTACGGAAAGGGCGCCCTCGTCGGCCAGGGCGGCGAGCGCGGCGAGGTCCTGGGCGTCGGGCCGGACCCAGAAGTAGCGGCCGCCCAGGCCGATCACCTCGCCGTCCGCGATCGAGGCGAGGCGGCCGTCGGGGGCGAGGATCCGCGGGGTGAGCTTGAGGAACGGTCCGCCGATCGTGTCGAAGGCCGCGTCCACCCCCTGCGGCGCCAGCTCACGGACCTGCTCGACGAAGGTGGCCTCGTCGTAGACCACCGGCTCGGCGCCCAGCTCCTCGATCCGCTCCCGGCCGGCCTCGCGGACCGCGCCGATGACCCGGCAGCCGAGGTGGCGGGCGATCTGCACGGCCATGGAGCCGACCCCGCCGGCCGCCGCGTGCACGAGGATCGTGTCGCCGGAACGGACGGTGAGCGCCTGGTGGAGCACCTGATAGGCCGTGAGTCCGACCAGCGGAAGCGCGGCGGACTCCTCGAAGCCGAGGGTGCGCGGCTTGCGGGCGAGGGTGCGGACCGGGGCGGCGACGTACTCCGCGAAGGTGCCGCGGCAGAGAAAGTCCTCGCGGACGTAGCCCATGACCTCGTCGCCGACTGCGAACTCGGCGACGGAGACACCGGGCTGGACGACGACCCCCGAGACGTCCCAGCCGGGTACGACCGGGAAGACGGCGTCGATCATCCCGTCGAGGTAGCCCGCCTGGGCCTTCCAGTCGACGGGGTTCACGGCAGCCGCGCGCACCTTCACGAGGACGTCGTCGGGGCCGACCTTGGGGTCGGGCCGCTCCCCGTACTCGAGCACCTCGGGTCCGCCGTACCGGCTGTAGCTGATCGCCTTCATAACCCGAACGATCACTGTGGCCCCGGGGGGCCGCAAGCCGGATACCCCCGGCGGAGTGCGGTGGCGTGCGGCGAGGCGCGCGACGGGACACCAGGGCGACACAGGGACGAATGGGTCATTTCGGACTAGCCTGAGGTCATGACCCTTCTTCACCACGAGCACCCCACCCACGCGCACACGCACGGGCCCTCGTGCGGGCACACCGCCGTGACCCACCACGACCACGTGGACTACGCCCACGACGGGCACCTGCACCGTGAGCACTCCGGGCACTGGGACGAGTGCGAGCCCACGTCCCACGTCCCGCACACCCACCCCGATCACACGCACGGGCCGGACTGCGGGCACACGGCAGTCGAACACGGCGACCACGTCGACTACGTGCACGACGGACACCGGCACGCCGCGCACGGCAACCACTGGGACGACCACTGAGCCATGTGCGGAACGGGCCCGACTGGCAGGCTCCCCCGAGGGGAAGTACTCGCCGGTCGGGCCGTTCTTCACATCCAGGGGGTTTCCTTGTCCGTCACCGATCCGTACGTCGTCGCGCTCGCCCCGCGCGTGCACGCCTTCGTCCAGCCCGACGGCGGCTGGTGTCTGAACAACGCCGGGTTCGTCGGGGATCGCGGCGAGTCGCTGCTCGTGGACACCGCCGCGACCGAGCGGCGCGCGCGACTGCTCCGCGAGGCGGTCCTCGCCGAGGGGCTGCCGCTCCCCCGCACGATCGTCTCCACCCACCACCACGGCGACCACACCTACGGGAACGGGGTGTTCCTGCCGGAGGCGCGGATCGTCGGGCACGAGTCCTGCCGGGCCGAGCAGCTCGCGGCCGGACGGCAGCTCCACCTGCTCTGGCCGCAGACCGAGTTCGGCGAGATCGAGGTGACGCCGCCGTCGCTCACGTACGGCGAGCGGCTGACGCTGTACGTGGGCGACCTTGAGGTGCGCGTGCTGCACCCCGGTCCCGCGCACACGACCGGCGACTCGATCGTCCATCTCCCGGAAGAGGGCGTGGTCTTCACGGGAGACCTGGTCTTCCACGGCGGAACACCCTTCCTTCCGATGGGTTCGCTCGCGGGCTCGCTGCGCGCGCTCGACCTGCTGCGCTCGCTGGACGCCCCGACGGTGGTGCCGGGGCACGGGCGGGTGACGGACCCCTCGGCGTACGACGCGACGGAGCGGTATCTGCGCTGGGTGGCCGAGCTGGCCCGCGAGGGGTACGCCAAGGGGGCGGCACCGCTGGAGACGGCGCGCTCGGCGGACCTCGGGGAGTTCGCGGCGTGGCGGGAGAGCGAGCGCCTGGTGGCCAACCTGCACCGTGGGTACGCGGAGTTGAACGGCCTTCCCGAGGGTTCGCCGCTGGACCCGGTGACGGTCTTCGGTGACATGGCCGCGATGAACGGCGGCGTTCCGGTGGCCTGCCACGCGTGAGCCGGGGCCTGTCTCGCGACGGCCCGCCGGGTGTCGAGAGGGGGGCGTTCGGGCCGTGTCGCAGGGCCCCAGGGGCCGGGAAGTCTGCCCTGCCGTACCTGGCGGGACGTCAGTCCACCCGGATATACCGGGAAGGCAGACGACCGGCACCCGAAGGGACCTCCATGTACGACCGAGCGAGCAGCCGGGCCGCGAAGAAGCGGGACGCCTCGGCGGACCGCACCTCCTCGGCCCGGGGGGTGGCGCCCGCCGAGTCCCTGCTCGACCTCCAGCGCTCGGCCGGGAACGCCGCCGTGGTCCAGATGCTGCGACGGGCCGGTGCCGCCCAGGACGAGCACCGGCACGGCGCGGGGTGCGGGCACGAGGAGGCGCCGGGGCCGTCGGTGCAGCGCTCCTCCGTGCACAACGTCCTGCGCGGTGGCGGCCGGCCGCTCGACGCCGAGAGCCGGTCCGACATGGAGGCGCGGTTCGGGGCCGACTTCTCCGACGTCCGCATCCACACGGACTCCGCCGCCCAGGCGTCCGCCACCGAGCTCGGCGCCTCGGCCTACACCTCCGGCAGCCACATCGTCGCCGGGCCCGGTGGCATGGACCGGCACACCCTCGCGCACGAGCTGACCCACGTCCTCCAGCAGCGCAAGGGGCCGGTGGCCGGGACCGACCGGGGTGACGGGCTGCGCGTCAGCGATCCGTCGGACCGGTTCGAGCGTGAGGCCGAGGCCACGGCTCACCGGGTGCTGCGTTCGGCGACCGAGGTCGCCGGGGAGGCGACGGCCGACGCGGCGCCGGTCGCCGGGGGGACCGGCGACGTCCAGCGCATGCACCACCCGGGCAAGATCGACGACGAGGTGCGCAGGCTGCTCGACCAGGCGGACGAGAGCATCAACGACTACGTCGCCGAGTACGACACCTGGGCCGCGAACCGCACCAAGCAGAAATGGATCTTCGCCAACCCGGAACTCAACGACAACGTCGAGTACATCCACAACCTGGTGGGCCCGCTCCAGGGGCGTGACAAGGCCGAGGTGGTGGCCGCCGTCGAGGCGAGCCTCCGTGCCGATCTGACCACCACCTCGTCGGAGACGATGGCGAGTTCCCAGGCGGCGGCGCTGAACGCCAAGCGCAAGCTCGTCCTCGGCCGGACGGGCGACACCGGCCGGTGGGCCCAGTACCAGCAGGGGAAGCCCCAGGTCGGGGACCGGCTGCCCGAGGACGCGCGGATGGGCCGGCGGCTCAACACCACCAAGTGGTCCGTCCCCGTCAACTACGCCTTCATGGACGGAGGCATCGCCGAGCGCGCCGTGTTCAAGATCCTCACCGATCTCGGTGCCCAGATCGAAGGCATGCTGATCGGCGGGCAGTTGCACGCGGGCAACTTCTGGAACGAGATCGAGGCCCTGGGCGACGGCGCGCTCTGGGACAGCAACAAGGCGGCCGACGAGGGCGGCCCCCAGGCGATGCTGGGCCACGAGATCCTGCAGCTCCTGGAGTCCGGCTACCAGTTCTTCGGCCGGGAGAGCACCTACGCGCAGGGCGCCAGGCTGGTGGCGATCCACCCGGACCGGCCGGCGCCCGCGCCCGGCGACAAGGCCCAGCCGATCACACTCCCCTGAGTCCGTCTCCGAGTCCCCCGGCGGGCCCGTCGGCAGGTCCGTCGGCGAGCACGTCGGCGACTCCGTCTCCGAGTCCCCCGGCGGCGCGGAGCCTTCGCAGGGCCGCCGCGTCGTCGCGGTCGCGGTGGGTGCCGTCGTCCTCCAGCCAGCGGCGGTGCAGGGCGGCGAGGGCTTCGCGGTCCAGTTCGACGCCGAGGCCGGGGGCGTCGGAGACCGCGAGGCGCCCGTCCCGGAACACGGGGCGGATGGTGACCACGTCCTCGGTCTGCCAGGGGTAGTGGGTGTCGCAGGCGTGGTCCAGGTCGGGCAGGGTGGCGGCGACCTGGGTCATGGCCGCGAGGCTGATGCCGAGGTGGGTGTTGGAGTGCATGGAGAGCCCGACGCCGTACGTGCGGCAGAGCGCGGCCAGCTCGCGCGTACGGTGCAGGCCGCCCCAGTAGTGGTGGTCGCAGAGCACGATCCGTACCGCGTCCCGGGCGAAGGCCTCGGGGATCTCCTCGAAGGTCGTCACGCACATGTTGGTCGCGAGCGGCACGTCCGTACGGGACGCGACCTCGGCCATGGTGCCGGTGCCGGTCGTCGGGTCCTCCAGGTACTCCAGGACCCCCTTCAGCTCGCGTGCCACCTCCAGCGCGGTCTCCACGGACCAGGCGCCGTTCGGGTCGAGACGGAGCGGCCGGCCGGGGAACTCCTCGGCAAGGGCGCGGATCGCGGCGATCTCCTGCTCGGGCGGGAAGACACCGCCCTTGAGCTTGAAGGAGCGGAAGCCGTACGTCCGGTCGAAGCGGCGGGCCTGCTCGACGACGCCCGCCGGGTCGAGGGCCCGGCCCCAGCCGTCTGCCCCGGCGACCTTGTGGAAGAGATAGGCGCTGTACTCGACGGAGTCACGGACCCTGCCGCCGAGGAGGGCGTGGACGGGGAGGCCGAGGCTCTTGCCGAGCGCGTCGAGGTAGGCGACCTCGAAGGCCGAGACGACGGAGAGGCGGAGCTTGGCGGCGGTCTGGGCCCCACGCAGGCCGCCCGCGTCGACGCGCTCGTCGACGCGCTCGTCGACAGCCCGTGAGTCGCCGCACACCCGCGCGGCCAGCACGAACAGACCGTTCACGTCCGTGACCGCACGGCCGGGCAGCGCCTCGGCCAGCGGCCGCGCGAGATCCAGGTACCTCCCGTCGCCGTACGTCTCCCCAAGGCCGGTGCCCCCGCCCCGCGTCGCCACTTCCACCACCAGGCGGGGCGTGAAGGGCTGGTGGACTCCCTGCGTGTTGAGCAGGGGCGGGTCGGCGATCAGGATCGGAGTCAGCCGGACTTCCTCGACGAGCAGGTCTGGATCCATATGTGAACTCTATTCAGGGTTTCGATCCCCCACCAGACCGCCCGCGCCCCTTTCCGGCCCGAACCCTGGACGACATACCGACTGGTCGGTCATCATGAACGCCGACCCGCCCCCCCGTCCCCGGAGGTACGCCCGATGAGCTCAGCCCCGCCGCCAGGTCTCGATCCCGAGCAGTTGCGCGGATTCCTCGACCGGGAACGGCCGGGACTCGTGCGCGGCCCGCTCGACGCCCGGCTGATCGAGGGCGGCCGGTCCAACCTGACGTATGTCGTCACCGACGGCACCGGCCGATGGGTGGTGCGCCGGCCGCCGCTCGGCCATGTCCTCGCCACCGCGCACGACATGAAGCGCGAGCACCGGGTGATCAGCGCCCTGCACGCGACGGCCGTGCCCGTCCCGGAGACCGTCATCCTCTGCGAGGACGACACCGTCCTCGGGGCGCCGTTCTACGTCATGGAGTTCGTCGCCGGCACTCCGTACCGCTCGGCCGAGCAGCTCGCCCCGCTCGGCCCCGAGCGCACTCGCGAGGCAGTCCTCGGCCTGGTCGACACGCTCGTCGACCTGCACGCCGTGGACCCGGCGGCGGTGGGTCTCGGCGACTTCGGGCGCCCCGACGGCTTCCTCGACCGGCAGCTGCGCCGCTGGGGCAAGCAGCTCGACGCCTCCCGCAACCGTGACCTGGCGGGTATCGACGAGCTGCACGCCGCCCTCGGCCGCGCGCTCCCGTCCTCCCCCGCCCCGGCCGTCGTCCACGGCGACTACCGTCTGGACAACGTCCTCATCGGCGAGGACGACCGGATCAAGGCGGTCCTCGACTGGGAGATGTCCACGCTCGGCGACCCGCTGACCGACCTCGGTCTGCTCGCGATGTACAGCGCGCCGCTCGACGTCCCCCACTCCCCCGTCAGCACGACCGCCACGGCCGCCGGGCACCCCACGCCCGCCGAGCTGATCGAGCGGTACGCCGCACGCTCGGGACGCGACACCTCCGCCATCTCCTGGTACACGGCCTTCGCCTGGTTCAAGCTCGCCGTGATCCTGGAGGGCATCCACTACCGCTACACCCTCGGCCAGACCGTCGGCGCCGGCTTCGACCGCATCGGCGAACTCGTCCCCGTCTTCATCGAGCACGGCCTCACCACCCTCCAGGAAGGCTGATCCGCCATGGACTTCGCATTCGACGCGCGCACCGAGGAGCTGCGGGCGAAGCTGCTCGCCTTCATGGACGAGCACGTCTACCCGGCCGAGCCGATCGCCGAGGAGCAGCGGGCGCTGCTCGCCTCGCCGTGGGACACCCCGCAGATCGTGGAGGACCTGAAGGCCGAGGCCCGCCGCCAGGGTCTGTGGAACCTCTTCCTGCCCGACGCCGAGCACGGGGCGGGACTGACCAACCTCCAGTACGCGCCGCTCGCCGAGATCACCGGCCGCAGCCCGCACCTGGCCCCCACCGCCCTCAACTGCGCGGCGCCGGACACCGGGAACATGGAGGTGCTCGCCCAGTTCGGCGACGAGGCGCAGAAGAAGCAGTGGCTGGAGCCGCTGCTCGCCGGGGAGATCCGCTCGGCGTTCGCGATGACGGAGCCGGAGGTGGCCTCCTCGGACGCGACGAACATCGAGACGCGGATCATCCGCGACGATGGGGGCGCCTCCCGCTCGAGCGGAGCCGAGAGTGGGGGAGGTTACGTGATCAACGGCCGCAAGTGGTACATCTCCGGCGCGATGAACCCAGACTGCAAGATCTTCATCGTGATGGGCAAGACCGACCCGGACGGCGCCGACATCCGCCGCCAGCAGTCGATGATCCTCGTACCCCGTGACACCCCCGGCCTGGAGGTGCGCCGGGCGATGCAGGTGTACGGCTACGAGGACCACTCCCACGGCGGTCATGCCGAGGTCGTCTTCCACGACGTCCGTGTCCCGGCCTCGAACCTCGTCGGCGAGGAGGGCGGCGGCTTCGCCATCGCCCAGGCCCGGCTCGGCCCGGGCCGGATCCACCACTGCATGCGGCTGATCGGCATGGCCGAGCGGGCCATCGAGCTGATGTGCCGCCGCGCCGTCTCCCGGACCGCCTTCGGCAAGCCGATCGCCCAGCAGGGCGTGGTCCAGAACTGGATCGCGGACGCCCGGGTGACGGTCGAGCAGCTGCGGCTGCTCGTCCTCAAGACGGCCTGGCTGATGGACACCGTCGGCAACCGGGGCGCCCACACGGAGATCCAGGCCATCAAGATCGCGACCCCGCGCGCGGTGGTCGACATCCTCGACAAGGCCGTCCAGGTGCACGGAGCGGGCGGGGTCTCGCAGGACTTCCCGCTGGCCGAACTCTGGGCCGCCGCGCGCACGCTGAAGCTGGCGGACGGGCCGGACGAGGTGCACCAGCGGTCGCTGGCGCGGCGGGAGCTGAAGCGATACCTCTAGCCGCTCCTACGGGCGCAGCGCGCGCAGCAGCAGGTCGGCGAGCTGGTCGGCCACCTGCTGCGGCGTCAGCGGCCCGTCCGGTCGGTACCAGGTGGACAGGTGGTGGACGGAGCCGAAGTGGTAGTCCACCACCAGGTCCGCCGGGGTCGCGGACGAGAAGACCCCGGCCTGCTGGCCCTCCTCGATCAGCGCGCGGAACCGCTCGTGGTAGCGGCGCCGCTCGGCCCGTACCTGCTTGTTCTTCTCCGGGCTGAGGTGGTGCATCGAGCGGAAGAAGATCGAGGCGTCGTCGAGGTTGTCGATCGTGGTGACCACGACGTCGGCGGCGGCGTCGCGCAGGCGCTGCTCGACCGGGGCGTCGGCGTCCGCGAAGGCGTCCAGCCGCTCCTGCTGGAGCCGCAGGACCCGGGAGTAGACCTCCTGGAGGAGGTCCTCCTTGGAGCCGAAGTAGTGGTAGAGCGCGCCCTTGGTGACGCCCGCCGCCTCCACGATCTCCTGGACGGAGGTGCGGTCGTAGCCCTGTTCCGCGAAGAGCCGGGTGGCGGCGGCCAGCAGCCTCTGGGGGACGGGGGTACCGCTCCCGTCCGTCGTCCTGGCCATGCGCCGCCGCCTCTCTCTGGTGATCATCGGTGTGGGGTCGTCCTACGTGAGGGAACGCAGTTCCCTTCTGAGGATCTTCCCACTTGTCGTCTTGGACAGCTCCGCCAGGATCTCGACCTCGCGCGGATACCTGTACGCGGCGAGCCGCTGTTCGCAGTAGGCGGACAGCTCGGCCGGCTCGACGGCGCTGCCCGGGCGCAGACTGACGTAACGCCTTGACCGTCTCGCTGCGGTAGGCGTCGGGGACGCCGACGACGGCGGCCTCGCGGACGGCCGGGTGGGTGTAGAGGACGTCCTCCACCTCCCGCCGCGCTCCAGGCCCCGGGCTGCGAGGTGCCCGGCGACCGAGTCGGAGAGCGTGTCGGTCTCGCGGTACGTCAGACGGCCGTCGAAGTAGGCGAGGGCCGGGCGCTCGGGGGCGCGGAAGGCGTGCAGCACGGTGGGCGGCGGGGTTATGGGAGCGCTCTGGGCCTCGGTGAGCTGGGCGAGCCAGGGCCTGGCGGCGTAGAGCGACTCCGTCATCGGGTCTCGCCCTCCCACTTTCGGTGGATGTGGTTCATGTTGCCGAGCCACCGCTCGGGATCGTTCGCCCGGGCACGGTAGTAGTCGGCGACCTCGGCGTGCGGGAGGACCAGGAAGCGGTCCGCCTCGATGGCGTCGAAGAGGGAGTCGGCGACGTCCTCGGGCTCGATGGCGGTGGGGGCGAGGACGAGTTCGCCGGCCGATCCGGCGGCGGTGAGCATGTCCGTACGGACGCCCTGCGGGCAGATCGCGTGGACCTTGAGGCCGCGGTGGCGGTAGGTGAGGGAGAGCCATTCGGCGAAGGCGTACGCGCCGTGCTTGGAGACGCTGTAGGGGGCGGCGCCCACCATGGTCAGCAGGCCGGCGGCGGAGACGGTGGAGACGAAACGGCCGCTGCCGCGTTCCAGCCAGTCGGGGAGCAGCGCCCGGGCGGCGCGGACGTGGGCCATCACGTTGACGTCCCAGGCGGCGGCCCAGACGGCCTCGTCGGCGAAGGCGTCGCCGGGCGAGGCCAGACCGGCGTTGGCGCACCACACGTCGATGGTGCCGGTGCCGCCGAGGGCCTCGCGGGCCTCGTCGACGATCTCCGAGGCATCGCCCGGGACGGCGGTGGCGCCGATCTCCTCGGCGACGGCCTTGGCGCGGTCGGGGTCGAGGTCGTTGACGACGACCCGGGCGCCCTCGGCGGCGAACCGGCGGGCGAGGGCCGCTCCGATCCCGCCGCCCGCACCCGTGACGACCACTCCGGAACCCTGCACCGTACTCATCGAGACCCGCCTCTCCGTTGCGACAGTACGAACAGACTAACCAGTCGGTATGTCGTGGCGAAAGTCCCCTGCGCACGCCTCGTTCCCTGGGGCCGTCAGGAGCGCTAGCGTGCGTGGCCATGTCCGGGGAAGGCGATCAAGGAGGTTTCCGCATGAACCTGTCGAGCCTGTCGAGCCCTTCCAGACGCCGCCTGCTGGCCGCCGGCGGCGCACTGGGGGTGGGCGCGATGGCCGCCCCGGCGGCGGCGCACGGGGGCGGCCGGCGGGTGCGCACCGGATTCGAGCGGCTGGCCGCCGACGGCTACGCGCCGCTCGCCGGGCAGCGGGTCGGCGTCGTCACCAACCCGACCGGCATCACCTCCGACGTACGCCACATCGTCGACGTGATGCACGCCGACGACCGGGTGGACCTGGTGGCGGTCTTCGGGCCCGAGCACGGTTTCCGGGGCACGGCGCAGGCCGGCGGCTCCGAGGGCCGCCACGACGACCCCGCGACCGGGCTTCCCGTCTACGACACGTACCTGAAGAGCGGGCAGCCGCTCGCGGACGTCTTCACCGCATCGGGCGTGGACACCGTGGTCTTCGACATCCAGGACGCGGGTGCCCGCTTCTACACGTACATCTGGACGCTGTACGACTGCATGGTGGCGGCCGAGCTGGCGGGGAAACGGTTCGTCGTCCTCGACCGGCCCAATCCGGCCACCGGGCGAGCGGCGCTCGGCCCGGTCCTCGACCGCGCCTTCGCCACCTTCGTGGGACGCGAACCGATCGCGCAGGCCCACGGCATGACGGTGTCGGAGCTGGCACGGCTCTTCAACGGGGAGTTCCTCCCGAAGCCGGTGGAGCTGGAGACCGTCCAGATGTCGGGCTGGAGGCGGCGCGACTTCTTCGACACGACCGGGCTGCCGTGGGTACCGCCGAGTCCCAACATGCCGACGCCCGACACCGCGCTCGTCTACTCCGGCACCTGCCTCTTCGAGGGCACCAACCTCTCCGAGGGGCGCGGCACCACTCGCCCGTTCGAACTGCTCGGGGCGGAGGGCGTGGACCGGCGGTGGGCCGAGGCCGCGAACGCGCTGGAGCTGCCCGGTGTGCGGTTCCGGGAGGCGTACTTCGCCCCGACCTTCTCCAAGTTCCAGGGGAAGACCGTCGGCGGGGTCCAGGTGCAGGTGCACGACCGGGACGCCTTCGACCCCGTACGGACCGGAATCGGGCTGCTCGTCAGCGCCAGACGCTCGTGGAGCGGCTTCGCCTGGCGGGCGGACAACTGGATCGACAAGCTGACGGGCTCGACGCGCGTGCGGACCCTGATCGACGCGGGCGCCGACACGGACGAGGTCGTCGGGGCGTGGGGCGCCGACCTGGCCGCCTTCCGTGCGGTGCGGAAGGAGTACCTGCTCTACCGGTGACGACGGCGGGACGGCCGACGGCGGTGGGGCAGACCCCCGGATGATCACTGGTGCGGGCGGGTTGGCCCACGGCCCCCGCCGCCGACAGGCTTGATCCTTGACGCTCCCCTCCCTGAAGGGAGGGGATTCCTACGGCTCGCGCCGTGAGACTTCCTGTTTCATCGCCGACTGCCCGCCCGGAGAACTCCGTTGAGGTCTTACACCAGCTCCGCAGGCTGCGACCGCCCGTCCGGCGGCCAGAAGGTTCTTCGC
>NZ_JBHUYJ010000014.1:54158-107229 GCF_042668715.1 Streptomyces sp. NPDC057271 | reverse complement strand
CGGGCCCTCCAGGTCCAGTCGGATCCGTGAGGTGTAGACGTCGGAGACGCCACCGTCGTACAGAGAGTGGAAGAGAATCCCCTCCTGCAGCGGGGCGAGGGAGAGAACATCTTCGGCGTCGGGGTAGCGCTCGAGCAGCGCCTCGAGTTCCGCCTGGTGAAGGCCGGCAAGAGGGAAGTCGGAGGGGGTGTGCCCACCGACCCCGGGCCGGCCCGCTGCGTCCGCGAGGGTGCCCAGGGCCTGGAACCAGGTGTCGGCGAGGCCCCGTACCCACTGCTCCGAGAGTATGCCGTCGGCCCATGTCAAGGTGACCGAGAGCTGCGGCCCGTCTGTGCCCTCGATGGTGATGGCCCTGACTTCCAGGGCATGAGCCAGCGCGGTTCCGGGGTGCGCGTCCGCGGTGAGGGCGCTTCCCTCGGTTGCCAGCGTCCAGCCATGGGTGTCCTGGGGAGTGGTGGCGCGCCCAAGGTAGTTGAAGCTGATCTGCGGCTTGCACGCGTCGGCGAAAAGCTGCGTGGTCTCGGGGTTGAGGTGGCAGAGCAGGCCGTAGCCGACCCCGCTGCCGGGTACGGCCCGCAGCTGTTCCTTGACCCGCTTCACCGCTTCCGTCAGAGCGGCTGGATCGTCGGGACGGACCTCGCCGGGATCAAGGCGTACGGGGTGAACGGCGGTGAACCAGCCCACCGTGCGGGTGAGGTCGAAAGGGCAGTTCTCCTCGTCGCGGCCGTGGCTCTCCAGGTCGAGGAGAAGGCCGTCGCCGCGGGGCTGGAGGTGGTTGACCGCGGTCGCCAGGATGGCGAGCAGGATGTCGGGGGCCGTGCCGTGGAACGCAGCGGGGAGGGCGCCCAGCAACGGTCCGGTGGTCTCGGCGGGCAGGATGCGGTTGAGCGTCCTGACGGTGGCACGGGTGTCGCGCACCGGGTCCAGCAGGCGGCTGCCCAGCGGCGGTTCGCGGCGCTGAAGGAGATCGCTCCAGTAGGGCACTTGCACCAGCAGAGCAGGGTCCTGGGCTTGTTCGTGCAGATGCCCGGCCCAACGGCGGAAAGAAGTGGCGACCGGTTGAAGCCGCGCGGGGCGGCCTGCCCTGGCGGCGTGCCAGGCTTCGGCGAGGTCCGGGAGGAGTATCCGCCAGGACACCCCGTCGACCGCCATGTGGTGGATCGTCAGGAAGAGAAGTCCGGGCCGCTCGGGCCCTGGGTCGAACCACACTGCCTGCAGGACGGCACCGGTCTCGGGGCTGATACGCTGCGCCGCCGCCGAGGCATCGGCGGCCAGGACGGCGTCGAGGGTCTCTGGCGCCAGGGCGGCCACGGACACCCGGCGGACCAGTGCGCGTGCGTCCACCGCGCCTGCCTCCAGTACGTTCAACTCCCCGTCGCCCGCTCGGGAGAGCCGGAGGCGCAGGATGTCGTGATGGTCCAGCAGGGCCTGCACGGCCGTGGTGAGGTTCTCCTCGCCGAGCTCCGCGGGGACGTGCAGGAGCACCGACTGCTGCACCCCGTCCACAGGACCGCCCCGTCGCACCATGGAGCGCATGGCAGGGGTGAGCGGCACGGGTCCGGTGCCTGCGGTGTCATGGGAAGGCGCCGCGCCCTCGCCGCTCTCGCCGCAGGCCTCGGCCAGAGCCGCGACCGTCTGGTGGGCGAACACGTCCTTGGGTGTGAAGACGGCCCCGGCCTGCCGGGCGCGGTTGACCAGCTGGATGGAGGTGATGCTGTCGCCGCCCAGCGCGAAGTAGTTGTCGTCGATCCCGACCTGCGCCACGCCCAGGACCTCGGCGAACAGCCGGCAGAGCAGCTCCTCGCGAGCGTTGCGCGGACCGCGGAACTCAGTTCGCGTGGTGCTCTCGGGGGTGGGCAGCGCTTGACGGTCCAGTTTCCCGTTGCGGGTCAGGGGAAGCGCGTCGAGGGTGATGAGGACGGTGGGCACCATGTACTCGGGCAGCGCCGCCCCCACATGCTTTCGCACGCCGTCGATGTCGGGCTTGCGCCCAGGAGCGGGGACGAGGTAGCCCACCAGTTGCTTGCCTCCCGCGGCAGTGGGCTGAACGACCACCGCGCTGTCCGCGACGTCCGGGTGGTCGCTCAGCACCACCTCGATCTCCATGGGTTCGATACGGAACCCGCGGATCTTGACCTGACCGTCCGCGCGCCCCACATGCTCCAACGTCCCGTCGGCATGCCGGCGGAACAGGTCGCCCGTCCGGTACATCCGGCTGCCGGCCGGACCGTACGGATCGGCGGTGAAGCGCTCGGCGGTCAGCCGGGACATTCCCAGGTACCCCCGGGCCAGACCATGCCCGGCCACATACATCTCACCCACCACGCCAGGGGCCACCGGCTGGAGATGCTCGTCCAGCAGATACATCCGCAGGCCATCGCGCGGCCTGCCCAACGGCGTGGTCGAGCCGGGCGCGTCGTGCGCGGTCATGGTGTTGGCCGTCGCGAACATCGTGGTCTCGGTCGGCCCGTACCCCGCCGTCACCCGCGCCCCGGGAACCTGGGCGAGTACCGCGCACACCGCGGACGGCGGAATGGTGTCCCCACCGGTGAAGACCTCACGCAGCCCCGCCAGACAACCCGGATCCTCCTCCGCGACCGTACGGAACAGACCGGCGGTCAGATGCAGCCGTGTCACGCCGTGCTCCGCCACGGTCCGCCGGATCTCGGCAGGGACGACCTCGCCCGGCCGAGGCAGCACGATGGTGCCCCCGGTCAGCAACGGCACCCAGATCTCACATGTCGAAGCGTCAAAAGCATGCGGGGCGTGGAACAGGATCCGCTCCGGCGACGGACCGCGCCAGCGGCTGTCCAGTGCCAGGCCCAGAACTCCACGATGTGTCGTCGCGATGCCCTTGGGAACACCCGTCGTACCTGACGTGTACATCACGTAGGCCGTCTGCTCCGGGTGCGGCCATGCCGTCGGCGGACGTGGGTCAGCCTGCGACGGCGTGGCCGTCAGGTCCAGGATCTGCACATCGGCCGGGAGCATGCGGGTGTCAGCGGTCGAGTCGGTCAGCACAAGGCGCGCTTCGGCCTGGTCGAGTACGGAGCGGATACGTGCTGCTGGGCTGCGCGCGTCCAGCGGCACGTAGGCGGCACCGGCCCTCAACACCCCGAGCATTGCCACCACCAGCTCGGGTGAACGCTCCATGAGGAGCGCCACATGGTCTTCCGGCAGCACGCCCAGCGCGGTCAGCCTGCCCGCCAGCTGGTCCGACCGCTCCGCCAGCTCAGCGTAGGTGAGTGCGCCGCCGTCCCAGGCGACGGCCGGCTCCCGGGGGTTCCGGGCGGCCTGCGCCGTGAACGCCTCGGACAGGCCGATCTCCGGCAGGTCTCCCTCGGAGGCGCGCCACTCGGCGGACATCCGGCGACGCTCCTCTTCCGAGAGCACGTCCAGCCGGCCGATGGGCGTGGTCGGCTCGCTCGCGGCGGCCGTGAGCAGTCGCACCAGACGCGCCGCGATGGCCTCCGCCGTGTCCGGGTCGAACAGGTCGGTGCTGTACTCCAGCGTCGCGGCGATGCCGGCGGGAACACCGTCGTCCGTGTACCGCTCGGAGACGTGGAACTCCAGATCGAACTTGGCCACGCCGGCGTCGGGGTGCACAACACCCGTCTCAAGGCCGGGGAAAGCCAGGTCTGAGAGCGGCGTGGCCGGCGGCGCGGTGAGGGAGACCTGGAACAGGGGATGGCGGGACAGCGAACGGGCGGCGCCCAGGGCATCGACCAGGCGGTCGAAGGGGTAGTCCTGGTGAGCGTAGGCGGCCAGCGCGGTGTCGCGCGCCCGCTCCAGCAGTTCGGTGAAGGCAGGGTTGCCGCTGGTGTCAGTGCGCAGCACCACGGTGTTGACGAAGAAGCCGACCAGATCCTCCAGCGCCTGGTCCGTGCGTCCCGCGATGGGCGTCCCGAGAGGGATGTCGGTGCCGGCACCGAGCCTGGTGAGCAGAGCCGCCAAGCCGGCCTGTACGGCCATGAACACGCTGGCGCCATGGCTGCGAGCCAGCGTGCCGAGTGCCTCATGGACGGCGGCCGGGATCTCGAACGGCAGGGTGGCGCCGCGGTGGGAGGTCTCGGCGGGCCGCGGACGGTCCGCCGGAAGCGGCAGGACCTCCGGCAGGCCGTGCAGCTGCCGGCGCCAGAAGCCGAGTTGTTCGGCGCCCAGGCTGCTCGGGTCGTCCTCGTCGCCCAGCAGCTGCCGCTGCCACAGGGTGTAGTCGGTGTACTGGATGGGCAGCGGCTCCCATTCGGGGGAGCTGCCCGCCGCCCTCGCCGTGTAGGCCCGCGACAGGTCACGGGCCAGCGGGACGCCTGAGGAGCCGTCGCCCGCGATGTGGTGCACCACTACCAGCAGCACATGTTCCTGGGCGTCGAGCCGGAACAGAACCCCGCGAAGCGGCAGGTCCTGCGCCAGGTCGAAGCCGCGGCGGGCTCCCCGCTCCAGCTCCTCGGCCAGACGACGGCCGTCGGTCTCGACCAGCGGAAGGTCGATCCGGACGGATTCGGCGGCGCGTACCACCTGACACGGTTCCCCGTCCTGCTGTGTGAAGACCGTGCGCAGGCTCTCGTGGCGGCGGGCCAGGTCGGTGAGGGCGGCCTCCAGCGCTTCGCGGTCCAGCGGGCCGGTGAGTCGTAGCCCCAACGGCACGTTGTAGGTGGCGCTGGGTCCCTCGAGCCGGTGGAGGAACCACAGGCGCCGCTGAGCCGGGGAGAGCGGGACGCGTTCGGGCCGGTCCATGGGCGAGACCGGTGGCCGGGGCCGGGTGCCCGGGCCGTCCAGCGCGGCCTGTTCCAGGTGCGGGACCAGGCCGGCGACCGTGGGCGCCTCGAAGAGCGTGCGGATCGGCAGCTCAACACCGAGCAGTGAGCGGAGCCGGCTGATCAGGCGTGCCGCAAGCAGAGAGTGGCCGCCGAGCTCGAAGAAGCTGTCGTCGATGCCGACCTGTGTGCGGCCCAGGATCTCCGCGTACAGCTCGCAGAGCGTTTCCTCGAGCGTGGTCCGCGGACCACGTCCGGTACTGCCGGCTGAGAGGTCGGGGGCGGGCAGAGCCCCGCGGTCGAGCTTGCCGTTGGACGTCACCGGCAGCGCTTCCAGGAAGACGAAGGTCGACGGCACCATGTGGTCGGGAAGGACACATGCGAGATGCGCCTGCAGATCCACCGGCTCCACTGGTGCGGTGGGCTGCTTGCGCACGACATAGGCGACCATACGCTGGTCGCCCGGCCTGTCCTCGCGGGCGACGACGGTCGCGGCGCCCACCGCCGGATGTCCGGCCAGCACCGATTCGACTTCGCCGAGTTCCACCCGGAAGCCGCGGATCTTGACCTGGTGATCCGTGCGCCCCAGGTACTCGATTACGCCGTCGACTCGTTGACGGGCGAGGTCGCCGGTCCGGTACATGCGGCTCCCGGGCGGCCCGTAGGGGTCGGCGACGAACCGCTCGGCGGTCAACGCCGACCGGTCCAGATAGCCGCGGGCCAGCTGGACACCCGACAGATACAGCTCGCCGGCCGTCCCGGACGGTGCCGGCCGCAGCGCGCTGTCGAGAACGTACAGCCGGGTGTTCCACACGGGCCGGCCGATCGGAACCGGACCGCTCACCCCGCGCGCGCATTGCCAGGAGCTGACGTCCACCGCGGCTTCGGTCGGGCCGTAGAGGTTGTGCACGGCGGCGGGCAGCGTGTCGTGGCAGCGTTCAACGAGCTCGCGGGGCAGTGCCTCACCGCTGCACACCACTGCGCGCAGGCTGGTGCACCGCGCGGCCTGCGGCTCCTCGGCGAACACGCGCAGCATCGAGGGGACGAAATGAGCCACGGTCACCCTGTGGCGCTGAATCAGCTCGGCCAGATAGGCCGGGTCCTTGTGCCCCTCGGGTCGGGCCAGTACCAGCGTCGCCCCTGTGAGATGGGCAAGGAACAACTCCCAGACCGATACGTCGAAGCTCACCGGCGTCTTTTGCAGTACCCGGTCTCCGGCTCCCACGCCGAGGGCCTGCTCCATCCACAGCAGACGGTTGACGATCGCTTCATGGGTGACGGCAACGCCTTTGGGACGGCCGGTGGTCCCTGACGTGTAGATCACATAGGCCGGGTGCCCGGGCAGGAGACAGGAGCCGGCTCCGTCAACCGGTGCGGTACCGTCCTGAGGACCATCGTCCGGGGCGTCGAGCAGCACCCGCGGGATCCCGGCGGTGTCCGGAAGCACCTCGGCAACGCCGGAAACCGTCAGCACGCACACCGGAGCGGAGTCGGCGATCATGTACGCGATGCGGTCGGCCGGGTACGAGGGATCCACCGGCACATAGGCAGCCCCGGCCTCCAGCACCGCCCGCACAGCGACCAGCAACTCCACCGAGCGCGGCAGCACCAGCGCCACACGGCGCTCCGGTCCGGCACCCAACGCCACGAGTCGCCGCGCCAGCGCCTCCACCCGCGCCTGCAACTCGGCGTAACTCACTTCGGCGTCCTCGAACACCACGGCCCGGGCGCCGGGAGTGCGCGCCGCCTGGGCACGCAGCAGCTCCGGCAGCGTCGTGGGCGCCGTCTCCACCTCGGTGCGGTTCCACCCGGCCACCGCCCGCTCCCGCTCGCGGGGCGAGACCAGGTCCATCCGTCCGACGGGCGACTCGGGATCGGATGCCACCAAGGCGGTCAGGAAATCCAGGAAACGGTCCTGCAGTGTGGACAGTTGCTCCTCGGTGTAGAGCGCCGGGCTTGCGTCGAAGTCGACCCGCAGCTTCTCCGACTGGCCCGGGCGACCGCCGTAGAAGACCATGTACAGGTCGTCGACCGGCCCGTTGGAGAGGTTGTGCATCGCGCCGGGCACGTCGCCGAACCGCAGATCGTAGTCGAACGGCATGATGTTGACCGTCGGTCCGTACAGCCGCCTGCCGCTGCCGGTGATGCCGAGGTCGTGGCGGAGTTCCTCGTGCCGGTACCGCTGGTGTTTGAGCACGTTCTTGATCTCGGTGGCCGCTTGGCGGGTGAGGTCGAGCACGCTCATGTCGGGAGTCACCGACAGCCGTAGCGGCAGCACGTTGCTGACCATGCCGGGCACGTTCTGCGATGGGCCGCTCAGCCGGGCCGACACGGGGAAGCCGAGCACGATGTCCCGAGCGCCCGTCATACGATGGAGGTATGCGGCGGCTGCGGCGGTGATCACCCTGGGCCAGCTGGAACGGGCCAGACGGGCGATGGCGCGCAGGCCCTTGGTGACGGAGGCGTCCAGGGTCACCGTCCGGCGGTGCATGCGGTGCGCGGCGGGAGCACTCTCCTCGGTGAAGCTCACCGGCTCGGGGCGGTCGGCGAACCGCGCGCGCCAGTATTCCGCGTCCTCGGCGTGGTCAGCCGAGGCGTGGTATTCGGCGTCCTCCTCCAGCAGTACGGACAGCGGCGGCAGGGCTCCCGCTTCGGGGTCGGCGCGCGTCAGCAGCGCCGTGTAGATCTGGGCGACCCGGCGAGCGAAGACGGCGGCACCGAAGGCGTCCGTAGCGATGTGATGGGTCATCAGATAAAGCAGGCACCGGTCCTCGGCCACCCGGAAGAGCCTGAAGGTGGACAACGGAACGCGGTCCATGGCTCTGGGCTCGGTCATGTCGGCATGCATCCACGCGATCGCGGCCGATTCCGGGTCGCGCTCCGCGCACAGGTCGCTGTAGGACAGCGTCCATTCGTCCAGCGGCTCGACGAAGAGTCGGAGTTCGCCGTTCTGCTGTCGCACGCAGCAGCGTGCCGCTTCGCTCTCTTCCATGCACCGGCGGATGGCCAGCTCCAGCAGCTCGCGGTCCAGCAGGCAGGGTATGTCGATGTACACGCCGATGTTGTACGCGGGGCTCCGAGGATCGAGCTGCTGCCCGAACCAGATACCCCGCTGCCCTGCGGTCGGCGCGATCCCTGTGTTGCGGGCGTTCTGCATCGCTACTCCACGGGTGTGTACGAGTGATTCATGGTGGCCCGAAGACTGCTGATGATGTGGTTCTGGGTGGATCTGTGCACGCTCTCCCGCAGCGATTCCTGAAGGCGTGGATCGGCGTGGTCGACGGCCTTACCAGGGCCGAGTCATGTCTCCCGGTCATCGCGAGGGACGACGAAGGCGTCCGTCAGGGCCGGGTATCCCTTGCTGCCCGGGAGATGGACGAAGACCCGGACGCGATGGCGCCAACCACGTGTGGCGGCGATGTCACGCCCGATGGCCACCCACTCGTGGGTGGCGACCCGCCACGGGTTGTATGTGTCGATGTTCTTGCGCAGGCCGTACACCGGGCGGACGGTCTCCGGCGCGAAGCTGCCGAAGACCCGGTCCCAGACGATCAGGATGCCGCCGAAGTTGCGGTCCAGATAACCACCTTGGGAAGCGTGGTGCACGCGGTGGTGCGAGGGAGTGTTGAAGACGTACTCCACCGGGCCCGGGAGTCGGCCGATCCGCTCGGTGTGCAGCCAGAACTGGTAGACGAGGTTGACCGTGGCGCAGAACGCCAAGGCGGCGGGGTGCACTCCGGCCAGGATGATCGGTATGTGGAAGGGGAAGGAGAAAGCGCCGAACCACGGTGACCGCACGGCGGTGGAGAAGTTGAAGTAGCGGCTCGAATGATGCACGACGTGTGTCGCCCAGAGGAAGCGCACGACGTGATGGCTGCGATGCTCCCAGTAGTAGCAGAAGTCCTGTGCCAGCAGGATCAGCGGTAGCGTCGAGCACAGCACCGGCACCCGCAGCGGAGTGACCGTATACAGCGCGGAGTACACCACCAGAGGCGGGATCCTCCACAGCAGTCCGAACGCCAGAGTGCCTGCTCCCATGGTCATGCTGGTCGCCGTGTCCTTGGCGGAGTAGCCCAGTTCCTCGTCATCGGAGTGGAATCGGTAGGAGAGCCACTCCACGACGATGAGCAAGAGGAAGGCCGGTGCGGCCCACACGAGGATCTGAGGCAGCTCGGTTTCGGACACAGAGCACGCTCCTGCGGTTGGCCTGAAGGGTTCCACCGTGGTTCGAGGTCGTTAGTGACTGCACACGCGCTGTTACAGCCATGGGTTCAACAACGCCCAAAGAAGAACGCCCATGTCGTCGAACCAGGTCGTATGACTCGACGTGCAGGAGATCACTGGCTGGAACCCGACGGTACGTGGAGGTGGTAGAGATGCGCGTTCTGTCATCGGAGGGCATCCTGCAGTCGCTGACTTTGAGCCATGCAGAGCTGTATACAGACGACTTGACACGCACGATGGCTCGCTTTGTCGAGGACTACGGCTTCGAGGCCGTCGCTCACCGGGCCCGGACCTCACCGGGCGGTGCGAGATCTGTCGTGCTGTGTCAGGGGAGTGCCACCCTGGTGGTGACCGAGGTGCAGTCGCCCGGCCATCCGGTCGCCGAGTACGTGAACCGCCACGGGGAGGGAGTGGGAGATCTGGCCCTGCGCACGGCTGACGCGCGGGAGGCGTTCCGGGTCGCCGTGGCACGCGGCGCTCGGCCGGTCCACGGCCCCATCGAGCAGGACGGCTTCGTCCTTGCGGCGATCAACGGGTTCGGCGATGTACGGCATACGCTGGTGCAGCCCCCGTCGGGCGGCCGGCATGATGCCCCGCTGCCAGGTTTCATCCCGGTGGCCGGCCAGGGTGCCGCCAGTTCTCCGGGGGAGAGTTCGGGCCTCACCGCCATGGATCACTTCGCGGTATGCGTGCCCCCGGGCACGCTGGACGAGGCCACCGGCTATTACGCTGACGTACTCGGCTTCGTCGCGATCTTCGAGGAGCGCATCGAACGCGGTGACCAGTTGGTGGACTCCCGGGCCATCCGTAACCGGTCTGGCGACTGCACCTTGACCATCCTTTCGCCCAGACCCGGCCACGCCCCCGGCCAGATCGACAGCTTCCTTGAGGCGCACCGGGGCGCCGGGGTCCAGCACATCGCCTTCTCCACGCCGGACATCGTGCGGTCCGTCTCACTGCTGCGCGATCGCGGTACCGAGTTCCTGACCGTACCCAACAGCTACTACGATCTGCTCGGGCAGCGGCTCACAGTGAAGGGCCACACCCTCGACGAATTGCGTGAGCTGAACGTGCTGGCCGACGAGGATCACGACGGGCAGCTGTACCAGCTGTTCAGCAGATCCACGCATGTGCGACGCACTCTGTTCTTCGAGATCATCCAGCGGCTCGGAGCCCGGGGCTTCGGCGGCGGCAACGTCAAGGCCCTCTACGAAGCAGTGGAAACGGATCAGTCGGCCGGCGCACGGGCAGGAGTTACGCGTTGACCACCACGGCATCCGATCGCGAGGCGGCGCTTCTTCAGCTGAACGACCTGCACCCCTCACTCAATGCCCCGGCGCTGTCCGCGATGACCTTCCTCAACGAAGTGGCCGAACGGTTCTCCGGCGCGGTCTCGTTCGCGGCCGGCCGACCGTTCGCGGGCTACTTCGACGTGGAGGACATCCACCGGCATCTGCGCACGTACTGTGAGCACCTGAGATCTGAGCGGGGATTCGGCGAGCAGCAGACTGCCGCCGCCTTGCTCCAGTATGGTCACACCAATGGTTTGATCAACGATGTGATCGCCCGCCATCTGCAGAACGACGAAGGTATCTCGGTCAGTCCCGATGCCATCGTGGTGACCGCGGGGTGCCAGGAGGCGATGTACCTCACGCTGCGCGCGCTCCGCCGCGACGAGCGGGATGTTCTGCTCGCCGTCACCCCGACGTATGTGGGGATCACGGGCGCGGCACGATTGGTCGACATGCCGGTCTTGCCTGTGGCCGACGGCCCGGACGGCCTGGATTTGGCGGATCTGGCCGCTGTGGTGCGGCAGGCCCGTTCCCGGGGGCTGCGGCCCCGCGCCTGTTACCTGGTGCCGGACTTCTCGAACCCCACCGGGGTCAGCCTCTCTCAGGAGACCCGCACGGCACTGCTGTCTCTGGCTGAGCAGGAGGACATCCTGCTCCTCGAGGACAACCCGTACGGACAGTTCACCCTGGACGGCCCACGCCGCCCGACGCTCAAATCCCTGGACACGACTCAGCGTGTGATCTACCTCGGCTCGTTCGCCAAAACCTGCTTCCCCGGCGCGAGAATCGGTTATGCGGTGGCGGATCAGCCGGTCGTCGATCCCGGTTCGGGTATCGGGTGCCTCGCGGACCACCTCTCCAAGATCAAGAGCATGGTCACCGTCAACACCTCGCCCATCACCCAGGCTATCGTCGCGGGCAGACTTCTGGAGAACGGCTACAGCCTGGTGGCGGCCAACCAACGGGAGACCGCGGCCCACCGGGGTAGGCTGCGGCGGCTCCTGCGGGGCTTGGCGGAGCGCTTTCCCGAGCCGGCCGACGGCAGCCCCGCCCAGGTGCGGTGGAACACGCCCGACGGTGGCTTCTTCGTCGTGGTGTCAGTGCCCTTCACGGCGACCGACTCGCTTCTGGAGCACTCCGCCCGAGTGCACCGCGTCCTGTGGACACCGATGCACCACTTCTACGACAACGCGCCCCCCATGCGCAGGCTGCGCCTGTCCTGTTCCGCGCTGTCTCTTGAGCAGATCGACGACGGCCTCGACCGACTCGCGTCCTTCATCCATCAGCACACGCCACGGGAGCAAAAGGAGTCAGACGTCTGACGGCTGGCGGAGCGGGTCGATCAGCAACTGGTGTCCTGAATCAGATATTTGGCGTTGGTCTGGTGGGGTCTCTCCGAGCAGTACGAGCAGAGCCCGGGCTCACTCGGAGCGATGGGCGAGCACCTCATGCAGCTTGAGTCATGGATGCACTCTCGGTGAGCTTTCTTTCATCCTGTGCTGGTGGGTGAAATGGGCTGGTCAGCGGGTGTGGTGACGAGGCAGGGCCCCTCGTCGCTGGCGTGGTGATTTCACTCATCACACCGGCGACGGCTACCGCTACGACCACGCCCACGTCTCCGGCCCCCTCGCCGGGTGCCTGGCCGACTGCCACGAGCCGCGCACCGACGAGGACCGGTTCACCGACCACTCTGCCCTGACGGTTGCCCTGGCGCTCACCGCCACGGCGCCGTTGGACGTGACCGACCCGGCCGCCGTGGATGCCGGCGCTGTTCTGACCCTGCTGCAGGAACCACCCGCGGAGAACGGCATGAAGGATGACACTTGGGACTACGTGACGCGGCTGCGGAAGTGGCTCGACGCGGACGCGGCCCCGACGTCGGTGGAGGGCGCCCGGCTCCTGCGAGTGCTCAAGATCAGTGAGGAACTGGGCGAGGTCGTGGAGGCCCTTCACGGGGCGCTCGGCGCCAACCCGCGCAAGGGCGCGTCGCACGGCTGGGGGGGAGGACGTGGCGAAGGAACTCGCGGACGTCATCGTGACGGCCATGGTCGCCCTGGAAACCGTGAGCGAGAACGGCGCGACCGTGGTGGAGCGGCAACTCCAGGGCCGCGTGGAGGAGGAGATCACGGCGGCCGGGGGCATCCGGCTCCTCCGGGTCCTCGCGATCAGCGGCGACATGGGCGCCATCGCCACCGCCGTGTACGGCGCGCTGGGCACCGGCCCACGCGGTGAGAAGGTCGAGATCACGCACACGTGGGAGGACGTGGAGGCGCGCTTCGGCCGGCTCATCCTCACTGCCGCCGCCGCACTGGACGACGTCACCGGCGATGCCTGGGACACGCTGGACGAGCGGCTGTGTTTCCTCGTGGCGAGGGTCGCGGCCTAGTGACCTGGTTCGGATATCCTGTCGCAGTAGCGGCAGATGCGGTCGAGGATCTGGTCGGCGGTCTTGGTCCATTTGAAGGGCCGGGCCTGGTCGTTCCAGACCTTGATCCAGTCTTCGAGTGCGGTCTTGAGGTCTTCGAGTGAGCAGAACACTCCGCGTTCGAGGCGGCGTCGTTCCAGCTCGGCGAACCACCGCTCGACCTGGTTGATCCACGGCGAGTAGGTGGGAGTGAAGTGCAGCTGGAACCGGGGATGCGCAAGGAGCCACCTGTGCACCACCGGCGCTTTGTGGGCGGAGAGGTTGTCGCAGATGACGTGGACCGCCAGGCCCTTGTCGGTCTGGCGGTCGATCTCGTCGAGGAAGTCGCGGAAGTCCACCGCCCGGTGCTGGGCGGACAGCTTGCTGATGACCTTGCCGGTCGCGGTGTTCAGGGCGGCGAACGGGTCGACGGTGCCGTGGCGGACGTAGTCGAAGCTCCGCCGCTCGGGCACTCCCGGGATCATCGGCAGCACGGGCGCTGTCCGCTGAAGGGCCTGGATCTGGGGTTTCTCGTCGACCGCGAACACCGCCGCGTTCGCCGGCGGGGCGAGATACAGACCGACGACGTCACTGACCTTGTCGATCAGGAACGGGTCGGGGGAGATCTTGAACGTCTCGGTCCGCCACGGCTGCAGGCCGAAGGCGTGCCAGATCCGCAGCACGCTCGCGGGCGAGATGCCCACGACCTTGGCCAGTTCCCGAGCTACCGCTCCCACGACTGGCGCGACCTGCTGGCGGCAGCCGGGATCACCCACAAGCGAACCCGGCCCTACCCGCCCCAGACCAACGGCAAAGTCGAACGGCTGAACCGGACCCTGCTGGACGAATGGGCCTACGCCCGCCCCTACCGGTCAGAACAGGAACGACGCGACGCCTTCCTCGGCTGGCTGCACACCTGCAATCACCACCGCGGACACACCGCGCTCGCAGGCAAACCACCTGCCAGCCGCGTCCCCAACCTCACAGGGCAATACACCTAGACCGGACATGAGCCCCAGCTGACCCGCTGCACCCTCTGCGCGGAAGGGCCCGCACGGCAGCGCGGGCCCTTCCGCGTCATCCCCTACTTTGCGGAGGCACACGTCCTAGTGGGGTGCATTCCGCCTCCCCGGTGGGAGGTGAGTGGGAGACAAGTGGGAGATGATCATGGTGTGGTGCTGCAATCAGGCGCTAGGAAATGCAAATAGCGCCACCTGTGCGGCCCTGGTTCAGCCGCCGGATTCGCCCGCGTGCGGGCTCAGGGTGTCCGTGCCGACCAGGATGAAGATCAGGATGCCGAGTGCGATCCGGTAGATCACGAACGGCATGAAGCTCTTGGTCGTGATGAACTTCATGAACCAGGCGATGACGGCGTAACCGACGACGAACGCGATGATCGTCGCGAAGATCGTCGGACCCCAGGACACATGGCCGCCCTCGGTGGCGTCCTTCAGCTCGAAGAGGCCCGAGGCCAGCACGGCGGGGATGGCGAGCAGGAACGAGTAGCGGGCCGCCGCCTCGCGGGTGTAGCCCATCAGCAGACCGCCGGAGATCGTCGCGCCCGAGCGGGAGACACCGGGGATCAGTGCCATCGCCTGGCAGAATCCGTAGATCAGGCCGTCCCGCACGCCGAGGTCCTTGAGCGTCTTGCGCTCACGGGCCGCACGGTGCCGGCCACCGGCCTCGTCGCGCGCGGCGAGCCGGTCCGCGACACCGAGGACGATGCCCATCACGATGAGCGTCGTGGCGATCAGCCGCAGATCGCGGAACGGGCCCTCGATGTGGTCCTTCAGTGTCACCCCGAGCACGCCGATCGGGATCGAGCCGACGATGACCAGCCAGCCCAACTGCGCGTCGTGGTCGCCGCGCATCGACTTGTCGCGGAGCGAGCGGAACCACGCCGAGACGATCCGGGCGATGTCCTTGCGGAAGTAGATCAGGACCGCCGCCTCCGTACCGACCTGTGTGATCGCGGTGAAGGCCGCTCCGGGATCCTCCCAGCCGGCGAACGCGGCGGTGAGGCGGAGGTGCGCGCTTGAGGAGATGGGAAGGAACTCCGTCAGCCCCTGGACGAGTCCGAGGATGAATGATTCGAACCAACTCATGGGGCTAGGGCCGTCCCGAATGTGCTCGTGCGGTCAGAAGGGGCGGTCGGATCGGAGATCGACCGCCGGTCGTTGCGCAGCGTACCGTCCCTGGGTGAAGCCCTTGATCTCAGGTCTCCACAAGGCCCTTCGTCGTCCGGCCGGGTGACCGCGCATGGGGGGTCAGGCCGGCGGAGTCGGCCTCGTCGCCGCATCGGGCGCAGACGACGCGCGCTCTGAGCGCCTCGCCTCAACTGTGCTCCAGGAGCACCGGGCGGTCCTCGCCGTTCAGGTGGCGATCGCCGCCGGGACCGCCGCGCGCCTCGGCCCGCGGCCGCTCGCCCGGCTCCCCAGCTTCGCCGTGGCCGGTTCCGATCCGCTGCTCATGCTCACCGGCGTCATCCCCGCCGCGGAGAAGGCGCTGCGCCGGGCCGGGCTCGGCCTGGACGAGATCGATCTCTTCGAGATCAACGAGGCGTTCGCCTGCGTCGTGCTCGCCTGGCAGCACGAGATCGGTGCGGACCCGGCCGGGGCGACGTCCACGGCGGCACCATCGCGCTCGGTCACCCGCTCGGCGCGAGCGGCGCCCGCCTGACGGCCACCCTGGTCCACGCCCAGCGCGCGAGGGGCACGCGGTACGGCCTCCAGACGATGTGCGAGGCGGGCGGCCGGACGAACGCGATGATCGCCGAGGCGCTCTGAGGGCGGAGACGTGGGCCGATGGCAGGCACGGGGGCCGACCGAGGCGTGGAGGCGCGGGGAGTCGGCGCCGGGCCCCCGATCCCGGCACGTCCGCGCCCGGGGGGCCTGGCCAGGGAGGGAAGGGTCGGGTCGCCGATCCCGGCACGCCTGCGCCCGGGGGGCCTGGTCGGGGGTGACGGGTCGGGTCCGTGCCCGGTGGGCCTGGTCGGGCGTGGAGGGTCTGGCCGGTGCCGGGGGATTTCGGTCAGGGGCGGAGGGTCTGGTCCGTGCCCGGGGGTCCGGGTCAGGGGTGGAGCGTCTGGTCCGTGCCCGGGGGTCCGGGGCAGGGGCGGAGGGTCTGGTCCGTGCCCGGGGGTCCGGGTCAGGGGTGGAGCGTCTGGTCCGTGCCCGGGTGCCGGTCAGGTGGGCCGGGCCGGGTGTCGTCCGGCGGCGGGTGTGCGCGGCGCGGCCGGCGGCCAGGCCGCGGCTCCCGGCGTCAGCCCGGCTTCCGGGCTCCTGCCGGCTCCAGGGGTCGCTCCCGTGCGGGCACGGCGGGCGACGGCGCGGCTCCCGCCGCCCCCCGGGCCCGCAGACCGTGGCGCTTGCGCCAGGCCACGACCCCGGCGACCAGGCCGGACACGACGATGAAGCCCATCGGGACGAGGAACGCGGGCGACGTCGGCGAACCGGCCTGGCTGCCCGCCATCACGTACGCCGCCGTGTTCGGGATCGATCCGAGCCCGGTGGCCAGTAGGAACGGCGCGTACCCCATGCGGGAGACCGCCGCGCAGTAGTTGGCCGCCGCGAACGGCACCCCGGGGAAGAGCCGGATCGCCAGCATCGAGCGGAACCCGTGCCGGCTCAACTGCCCGTCCGCGGCGGTCAGCCAGCGGCCCCGCAGCAACGGTCGCAGCGCGTCCTGCCCCAACAGCCGCCCGAGCGTGAACGAGATGCCCGCCCCGAGGACCGTCCCGGCCAGCGCGGCCGCCAGACCCGCCTGCGTACCGAACAGCGCGCCCGCCGCCAGGTTCAGGATCGGTCGCGGTACGAAGGCGGCGGTGCACACGCCGTACGCCAGGCCGAACAGCACCACCGCGCCCGCGCCGCTCACCTGCGGCGGCCAGCCGGCCGCGAGCAGCCGCTGTGGCTCGTACAGGACCACGGTGGTCGCCGCGGTGAGGAGCAGCGCCGCGAGCACGGACAGCCGCGACCAGGGCGAGAGCAGAGCCCGGGAGCAGCGCAGAGCGAGGGAGCCCGGCGGCCGGGTGACGGGGTCGAGCATCCGGGGAGAGTAACCGAACCACCGATGTGATCGCCGTGAGGTCCACCCTCCGCCGTACTGTGAGCCGTATGACGTCCGCGCCGCCAGCCGTCCCCGCCAGCGCCCTCGCCGACACCGTGCTCGGGCGCCTCACCGAGGTCTACCCCACCGCCGGTGACCCCTTCCGGGCCCAGGAGATGGTGGCGTACATGAAGGGCGTCGCCCCTTTCCTCGGCATCCGCAGCCCCGAGCGGCGCGCCCTGTCCCGTACCGTCCTGGAGGGCACCCCGCGCCCCGACGAGGCGGACTGCGCGGCCGTCGCGCTGCGCTGCTTCGCCCTCCCGGAGCGCGAGTACCACTACTTCGCCGTCGACTATCTGCGCCGCCACGTCAGGCGCTGCTCCTCCGGCTTCCTGCCCGTCGCCCGGCATCTCGTCACCACCGAGTCCTGGTGGGACACCGTCGACCACCTCGCCGCTCACGTCGTCGGCGGCCTCGTCGCCGCCGACCCGGGGCTCGCCGAGCGGATGGACGAGTGGATCGAGGACGACGACCTCTGGATCGCGCGCACCGCGCTGCTCCACCAACTCCGCTTCAAGGGCGCCACCGACACCGAGCGGCTGTTCGCCTACTGCCTGCGCCGGGCCGGGGACACGGACTTCTTCCTCCGCAAGGCGATCGGCTGGGCCCTGCGCGAGTACGCCAAGACCGGCCCCGACGAGGTGCGCGCGTTCGTCGACCGGAACGGGGAGAGGCTCGCCCCGCTCTCCGTGCGCGAGGCGCTCAGGCACCTCTGAACTCCCCCTCGGTAGAAATTCGTTCGACGGCGGGCCCGCGCCCCGGGATGATCGTGGGCATGTTCCGGTACGCCTTCCTCGCAGCACGGACCGCAGTCGCGGCCGCGCCGAAGGCTGCCGGTCTCCTCGCTTCCGGCACGGCAGCCGCATTCGACGGCGCCCGAAGCTGACGCTCCCCGGATCGTCCGGCGGACCCCCCAGGGGGAGGGTCGGTCCGGCCCCGGGGTCCCCTCAGACGCTTCGAGCTCAAGGAACGAGCGAACCATGTCCAAGACGGCGTACGTGCGCACCAAGCCGCACCTGAACATCGGCACCATGGGCCACGTCGACCACGGCAAGACCACCCTCACCGCCGCCATCACCAAGGTCCTCAGCGAGCGCGGGACCGGCACGTTCGTGCCCTTCGACCGGATCGACCGCGCGCCCGAGGAGGCCCAGCGCGGCATCACCATCAACATCGCGCACGTCGAGTACGAGACCGACACCCGCCACTACGCCCATGTCGACATGCCAGGTCACGCCGACTACATCAAGAACATGGTCACGGGCGCCGCTCAGCTCGACGGGGCGATCCTCGTCGTCTCCGCGCTCGACGGGATCATGCCGCAGACGGCCGAGCACGTCCTCCTCGCCCGTCAGGTCGGCGTCGACCACATCGTCGTGGCGCTCAACAAGGCCGACGCCGGGGACGACGAGCTGACCGACCTGGTCGAGCTGGAGGTGCGCGAGCTGCTGTCCGCGCACGGCTACGGCGGCGACTCCGTCCCCGTCGTCCGGGTCTCCGGGCTCAGGGCCCTGGACGGGGACCCGCGGTGGACCGCCTCGATCGAGGCGCTCCTCGACGCGGTGGACACGTACGTGCCGATGCCGGTGCGCTATGTGGACGCCCCGTTCCTGTTGTCCGTCGAGAACGTGCTCACCATCACGGGCCGCGGCACCGTCGTCACGGGCGCGGTCGAGCGCGGGACGGTGCGGGTCGGCGACCGTGTGGAGGTGCTCGGCGCGGAGACGGAGACAGTCGTCACCGGCGTGGAGACCTTCGGCAAGCCCATGGAGTCCGCCGAGGCCGGTGACAACGTGGCCCTGCTGCTGCGCGGTGTCGCGCGCGACACGGTCCGCCGCGGGCACGTCGTCGCGGCACCCGGCAGCGTGGTTCCGCGCCGGCGGTTCACCGCGCAGGTCTACGTCCTGTCGGCGAGGGAGGGTGGTCGTACCACCCCCGTCTCGACCGGCTACCGGCCGCAGTTCTACATCCGGACGGCGGACGTCGTCGGCGACGTCGACCTGGGCGAGCGGGCTGTCGCGCGCCCGGGGGACACGGTCACCATGACCGTCGAGCTCGGACGTGACGTACCGCTGGAGCCCGGCCTCGGCTTCGCGATCCGCGAGGGCGGCCGCACGGTCGGCGCGGGCACGGTCACGACGGTGGACTGACGGCACGCGTACGGACGGGGCCCGCACTCCGCACCCACGGAGTGCGGCCCCACACGCTGGACGGGCCCACGGCCGCCCGGGCCGGACGGGGCCTACCTTCGCCCGGGCCGGGCGGGCCCACGGCTGCCCGGGCCGGACGGGGCCGGGCCGCTGCCTCCGTCGGACGGACCCACCGTCGCCCGCGCCGGACGGGGCCACGGCCGCTGCCTCCGTCGGACGGGACCCACCCTCGCCGGGCCGGACGGGACCCACCCCCGCCGCGCCGGACGGGCCCGGGCCGCTGCCCGCGCCGAGGCGGTCCGTGGTCTGTGGGCACAATGAGAGCGTGAACGAGCAGATACCCGTCATCCGGGACGTCGACGGCGGCACCGCCCGGCTCATGCCCGATGTCGACCGGGAGCGGGCCTGGCTGCTCACGGTCGACGGCGCACCGCAGTCGTACGTCGACCTGGACGATCCGGCGTACCTGGAGTTCGAGTACGCGCGCCGGCTGGCCCACGTCCTCGACAGCGCCACCGACGAGGGCGAACCGCTCGCCGTCCTGCACCTCGGCGGCGGGGCGCTCACCCTGCCCCGGTACGTCGCGACCACCCGCCCCGGCTCCCGCCAGGACGTGGTCGAGGCAGACCGGGGCCTGCTCGACCTGGTCACCGAGCATCTGCCGCTGCCGGACGGCTCCGGTGTCGCCGTGCACGGCGACGACGCCCGGGCCTGGCTGGAGAGCGCGCCCGCCGCGTCGGTGGACGTGCTCATCGCCGACGTGTTCGGGGGTTCGCGCGTCCCCGCGCATCTGACCTCCGTGGAGTACGCCCGCGAGGCCCGGAGGGTGCTGCGGCCGGGCGGGATCTACGCGGCCAATCTGGCCGACGGGGCTCCGTTCGCCTTCCTCCGCTCCCAACTGGCCACCTTCGCGGCCGTCTTCCCGGAGCTGGCCCTGATCGCCGAGCCCGCGGTGCTGCGCGGCCGCCGCTTCGGCAACGCCGTCCTCGTCGCCTCCGACCGGGAGATCGACACGGCCCGCCTGGCCCGGCGTGCGGCAGCGGACGCGTTCCCCGCGCGGGTGGAGTACGGCGACACCCTGACGCGTTTCACCGGCGACGCCCGACCGGTGAGCGACCCGGACGCCGTGCCGTCTCCCGTACCGCCGGAGGGGGCGTTCAGCGTGGGGTGACGGTCAGCGGACCGTGCCCGCGTCCTTCCCCGTGGGCACGGAGACGGGCGCGGGTCCGGGCAGCGCCACGGAGCCGGGCTCCGGCAGGGGAGTGGTGGGGCCGGAGGCGATCTGCTTCGGGCGGCGCGTCAGGTTCCGGACGTCCGGGACGAACAGCACCAGCGCCGTCACGACCACGATCAGCACCGCCGAACCCCACAGCGCCTGACTCCTGCCGAAGACACTCTCCGCCGGGCCCGCGAGCGCCGTGGACAGCGGGAGGATGGCCGTCGATCCGAACCAGTCGTACGCGGCGACCCGGGACAGCTTCTCCTCCGGGATCTCCTGGTGCAGCGTCGTCATCCACGCCACGCCGAACACCTCGATGGCGACCCCGCTGACGAACATGGCCGCCGAGAGTCCGACGACGTCGAGCGGCACCGCCAGCGCTGCCGAGGGCAGGGCGATCGGGAAGACGCCCAGGGTGCCGACGAGCAGCATCCGGCGCGGCTTCCAGCGCATCATCAGCAGCGCGCCGCCGAGCGTGCCGACGCCGAACGCGGCGAGCGCGAGCCCCCAAGGCCTGGCTCCGCCCAGTTCGTCCCGTGCGACCAGCGGTCCGTACACCGACTCGGCCGCGCCGACCAGGGCCACGACGATCGAGAACTGGGCCACGATCGACCACAGCCAGGGCCGCCCGATGAACTCCTGCCAGCCCTCGCGCAGATCGGCGAGCAGTCCGCCGCCCGCCTCGCGTTCGCGAATGTGACTGACGTCGAGGAAGGCGCGCAGCGCCCCGGCGACGGCGAACGCGGCCGCGTCGACGGCGAGGACCCAGCCGGGGCCCACGGCGGCGATCATCGCGCCGCCGAGCGCGGCCCCGCCGATGCCCGCGCCGTGCATCGCCATGCGGAAGAGCGCGAAGGCGCGGCTGGCCTGCTCGCCGCTGACGCTGGACATCAGCATGCCCTCGGCCGCCGGACTGAAGAAGGCCTGACCCGTTCCGCACAGCGCGGTCAGCAGCATCATCTGCCACAGCTGCGGGTCGCCGGCGAGGACGAGAACCGCGAAGACACCCTGCGATAGGCAGTTCAGTGCGTTGGCGGCCACCATCACGCGGTGCCTGGGTATCCGGTCGGCGACGGCGCCGCCGATGAGGAGGAAGAGAACGAGCGGCAGTGTCCGGGCCGCCGCGACGAGACCCACGTCGCCACCGTCGCCGCCGGTCTGGATCACCGCGAACGCCGCCGCGATCAGGGCGCCGTGGGTGCCCAGGTTGGTGACGATCGCGGCGGCGGTCAGCAGGATGTAGTTGCGGCCGGCCCATTCGGGGCGGCGGGAGCGCGGGGTGTGGGGGGAGGCGGCGACGGTACTCACTCCGGGACTATCCCCGGCGCCGCCGCCTCCTGCCAAACGAATTGCCCGTCAGCTCGCCGGCCGGCCGCTCGTTCTCCAGCCGCCTCCGCCCATACGCCGCCCGGACGCCGTCCATACGCCGCCCGGACGCCGCCCATACGCCGCCCGGACGCCGTCCGTACGTGCCCGTCAGGCTCCGTCCGGGGCCAGCCGCACCGTCGAGAGGATCTTCTGGATCGTGGCGTCCGCCAGCTCGTCCTTGACGCCGTCGGCCCCGTAGAGCACGAAGGACGAGAAGTCGCCCTTGGCGTTCTTGAAGGAGAACGCGAGGGACTTGCCGTCAGACTCGCACCTGTTCCGCTTCTTGATCCCCGGGGCGGTCGCCGTGGCGACGTGGCCGGCGAGTCCGGACTTGGTGGTGTACGGCACCGCCTTGGTGATCTTGATGGTGCCCTTGGGCATGTGCTGGGCGTACCCCGCCCACACCCAGTGGCCGGCCTCGTTGAACGACGCCTCGGCGGTGTCCTTGGCCCCCTGGCCGCCCTTGGTGCCGGCGCTGCTCAGACCCCAGCTCTCCTCGGAGCCGTCCTTGTTCGTGTCGAACGTGCACCACTTGCTCTTGTACCGCACGGGCGCGGACATGGTGACGACCGGAGAGCCGTCGCCCTTCTTCTCGTCCTCGAAGAACGTGACGGAGCCGGGCTTCAGGAGCTCCCACTCCGGAGGTACGTCGAAGAGCGTGCCGTACTTCGGGTTGTGGACGACCTTCCAGCCCGGAATCGTCGGCTGCAGCGCGGCGTCGTCGCGCGGGTTGTCGAGCGAGGGGGAGGCGGAGGGGTCGCCGGAGGGGGTGGCCGAGGCCGTGGCCTTCGGGTCGTCGCCCGCCTGCGTCTTCTTGTCGTCGTCGCCGCCGAGGACCAGGAACCCGGTGACACCGGCGGCGACGACCACGGCGGTCGCGGCGACGATGGCGATCAGAGTCGTCTGCTTCTTCTTGCCGTCGCCGGACCCGCCCTGGGGCGCGCCCGGGACCGCGTACTGCGGCACGGTCGGCTGCTGGTACGGGTTGGGCTGCTGATATCCGGGCTGCGCGGGCTGCTGGGGGTAACCCGGCTGCGTGGGCGGCTGGGCCGGCGGCTGCTGCGGATACCCGGGCTGCTGCTGGTAGCCGGGCTGTTGGTACGGGTTGGGCTGCTGGTACCCCGACTGCTGGTAGGGGTTCTGACTCTGGTCCTGCGGGTTCTGCTCGCCCCCGGGCGGCTGCTGTCCTGGCCACATGGCCAGTAACCATAGAGGTGCGGCCGGAACCCTGCTACGTCCGCCCCGTGAGGGTGTGGTGCAGGCGGGGATGGCCTTCTCTGCTACCCGTGGGTAGCATCGCCGCCATGAGCGCAGACCAGATGTCCGTCGGCGAGATGCTCGCCGCGACCGTTCCCATGGCCAGGACCCTGAACCTCGAGTTCCTTGAGACCACTTCCGAGCGTGCCGTCGTCCGCCTGCCGGACCAGGCCGACTACCACAACCACGTCGGCGGCCCGCACGCCGGAGCCATGTTCACCCTGGCGGAGTCGGCCAGTGGCGCGATCGTCCTGGCCGCCTTCGGCGACCAGCTGAACCGCGCGGTGCCGCTCGCGGTCACCGCCGAGATCGGCTACCGGAAGCTGGCCATGGGCGTCGTCACCGCCACCGCCACCCTCGGCCGTCCGGCCGGGGAGGTCGTCGCCGAACTCGACGCGGGCGAACGCCCGGAGTTCCCGGTCCACATCGCGATCACCCGCGAGGACGGCGCCGTGACGGGCGAGATGACGGTCGTCTGGACCCTGCGCCCGAACGGCCAGGGGAAGTAACGCACGACGAGGCGCGCCCCGGGCCGCAGGCCCCGCCACGGACCCCGACTAGCCGATGGTGACGACACGGGCCCAGGGCGGTGGGCCGTTCCGGGTGTGGTCGGGGTCCCGCTCGTCGTACGAACGGGCACGCCTCGTGCGCGGGAAGAGGCCCACCACCGTCCGACACGGAGGCGAGGCGCTGGGCCACGGGGTCTGGCCGTCCGTCAGGGCGACGATCACGTCCGGGCGGGGATGCGAGCGCAGGGCCCTGGCGAACCCCTCGCGCAGATCCGTACCGCCGCCGCCCACGAGCGGAATGCCCTCCGCACGGCACAGCGGGTGGGCGACCCGGGCCGCCGCGTCGCACGACACCACGGTGACCAGGTCGCGGCGGCCGCCCACCGCCCGGGCGATCGCGGTGACCTCCAGGAGCGCGCTGCCCAGTTCGGCGTCGCTGACCGAGCCCGAGGTGTCGATGACCACGGAGACCCGTGGTGGATTCCGCCGCAGACTCGGGAGCACGATGCCGGGCAGGGAGGTCGAGCGCCGGGAGGGACGGCCGTACGTGTAGTCGTCGCCCGCGCCCGGCCCCGAGGCCGCCGAGCGGAGCGCCGCCCCCAGCAACTCCCGCCACGGCTGCGGCGGATGGAACGCCTCCTCCGCCCACCGCCGCCACCCCTTCGGGGCGTCCCCCGGTCGGCCGGAGATGCCCTGCGCCACCCGGAACCGCACCGCGTCCCGCTCCTGCGCGCTGAGACCGTGCGCGCCCTCCGGCCCCAGGTCCCACTCCCTCGGGCGTCCGTCCGCACCACTGCCGCAGTCCAGCCAGGCGAGCCCCTGCGTCCACGGCCCGAGCCGGAACTGCCGCAGGTAGTCCTCCATCAGCTCGCCCTCCGGCAGGTCCAGGGACGCGGGCACGACAGCGCCCTCGGGAAGGACGAGACCGTCGCCGAACACGTCGTCGTTGATCTCCAGGTCCGCGGCGATGTTCATCCGCAGCCGCTCCCCGGGGCCGGTCAGACCGCGCTCGCGCGCCACCCGGTCGCCGCGCGCGTGGTGGTCGCGCAGCAGATGGGAGACCTCGTGCACCCACACCCCCGCCAGCTGCTCCACCGGGGTCCGGTCCACGAATCCGGGTGAGACGTAGCACCGCCAGTGCCGGTCCACCGCCATCGTCGGCACCTGCCGCGACTCGACCGTGTGCAGGGCGAACAGGGCCGTCGCCAGGAAGGGCCGGACCCGGGCGGCGTGCAGCCGGGCCGCGTACAACTTGTCCCGATCCAGGCTCCCCACATCCCGCGCCACCGCATCGGGCGCCCTCACCGGCTCGCGCGTCATCGGCCGCCGCCCTTCGTGGACAGGGCCGCCCGAGCGGCGCGGGCCGCCGCGTCGTCCGCACGCCGTGACACGGAGACCACCCCCGCCAAATTCTCGATAGCCGCCGGAACGTCCCAGTCCCCCTGGCGCAGCGAGGCGAGCGTCGTGGCGGGGACCACCACCAGGTCCGGCGCACCGGTCTCCAGAGCCCGCACCAGAACCCGCCAGGCCGCGTCCCACCGGGCCCTGTCCGGACGCCCCCGGACCGCCGCCACCACCCCGTCCAGTACGGCCTGACGCAGATCCCCCCGTTCGGGGAGCTCGGCCGCCGACGGGTCGGCGAGCAGCACCTCGGGGTCCGGGAGGTCCAGACGGTCCAGGCTCGCCAGCAGTTCGAGGCCCGGGCCGTCGCCCACCGCGCCCCGGACGAGCTGGGCCAGTACGTCGCGGGACGAGCCGGCCGCCTCCGCGAAGGCGATCAGACGGACGGTCATCTCCCAGCTCCGGGGCGACGGCCACGGACCGCCCCGCCGGGTCTCGCTGCCGGGCAGCCGGTGCACGAGCGCGGGCCGCGCCGTCAGGAGCCCGCACACCGCTCGCCGGGCGAACTCCACGGCATCCGGCAGCTTCTCCGGATCGAGCCGGGGCAGGGTCGCCCGGGGCCACGTCCCGCCGAGACCGCGGACGACGACCTCCTGGTCGTGCGCCCACTGGAGATGGACGAACCGGTTGGCCAGGGGAGGGCTCAGTTCCCAGCCGTCGGCGGCCGACGACCGCGGATTGGCGGCGGCCACGATCCGTACACCGGGAGGCAGCCGGAGGGAGCCGATCCGCCGCTCCAGGACCAGCCTCAGGAGCGCGGCCTGGACGGACGGCGGCGCCGTGGACAGCTCGTCCAGGAACAGCAGCCCCCGCCCGGCCCGGACCAGACGCACGGCCCAGTCCGGCGGGGCCATCGGAACACCCTGCTCGGCGGGGTCGTCGCCGACGACCGGCAGCCCCGCGAAGTCGGACGGCTCGTGCACGCTGGCGATGACCGTCGTCAGCGGAAGGTCCAGCTCCTCGGCCAGGCGCGTCAGGGCCGCCGTCTTGCCGATCCCCGGCTCGCCCCACAGGAGCACCGGCAGGTCGGCGGCCACGGCCAGCGTCAGAGCCTCCAGCTGGGGGTCGGGTCGCGGTTCGGTGGTGGTGTGGTTCAGCAGGGCCAGCAACGAGCCGGCGACATCGAGCGGGGAATCGGGGGCAGGGGCGTACCGGGACATCGTGGTCATGGGTGATCACCTCGGGGTTCGTGGGAGAGAAGAGAAGCGGGTACGAAAGACGGAGCCCCGGGCGCGGAGTCAGCGCGCGTGGCGGGGGTGCGGGCGGTAGCCGCGCGGTCGGGAAGGTGCCGGACAGGCCCGGTGCGGCGCGGGTACGGCCATGCCGGCCCTGAACAGTCCGTAGGCGATCCGCCGTTCGGCCGCCGCCTCCAGCGCATCGCGCAGCGCGCCGCCGCGAAGCACGGCGCCGGGGCCGAGCAGACCCTCGACCACGACCAGCGCACCGGCGATGTCACCGTGGTGCAGCCGCTCCCGGACACCGACGAGGCACTCCGGGCGGCGGTGCGCCTCGTCGATCGCCCGAAGACAGGGCAGCGGGGTGCCGCTCAGTGCCATGAGCAGTTCCTTCCCGGCGGACCTCGTCCGCGTCGTGGTCCAGGGCGGCCAGTACGCCGTCGACCAGGCCGATCCGGTGCCGGGCGCCCCGGCACTCCACGAAGCGCTCACGCGCCACCGGGTCCTCTCGCGGGGACGACGTACCGGACGGCACGTGGTCCGGTACGAGTGCCGAGGCGACCAGCGGGTGGAGCCGGTCGGCCTCGATGGCACCGGCGCGCAGGAGGTCCAGATCGGGCAGTACCCAGGTCGCCGCGTCCGGCAGCACGGGCACGCAGGAGCCGCCGCCGTCGGGGGAGACCGAGGCGATCCGCCACGCGGACGCTGTGGCGCCGCCCCCGGTCACGTCCAGGAGCAGTCGGCGCCGGGGCCCGACGCGTACGGCGACAGGCCCGTCGGACCTGCGCTCCGCCCGCAGCAGATGTCCGGCCTCGGCCGCCCACCGGTCGACGGCGCAGCGACAGCCCTCCGGCACCAGAGACGGAACCGGGACCGGCACGTCCGACGCCGGCGCGTTCGGGGCCGGTGGCGGAGAGCGGTCGGCACCCGAGCGGATCCGCAGCTCGCCGGCCCTGCGCGCGTCCCACAGGTGGCGGTGCAGGTCGAGGCGGAACCTCCGGCTGGGATGCGGGTGCGGATGGCCGCGGGCGGCGGTCTGCGAGAACCCGTCCCACAGGGCGAGGGCGATCCGCTGACCTCCGTCCGCCCGCGCCGGCGGGGTCCGGGCCACGAGATGGACCGGGCCCGCGCGACCGGGCTCGTCCGCGTCGTACCGCGCCAGCGGGATCGTCAGTCCCGGGCGCAGCAGACCGTGCGGAGCGATCCTCGGCATGTGCCAGCGCAGCAGGTCGGGGGCCAGGTGGCGGAGATCGTCCCGGATCCGGGCAGCGAGGTCCCGGCCATGGATCCGCGCCACGGACCGCAGGTCGAGATCGACGTCGACGCGTGCGGCGGCGCACGCCCCGGCCCAGTCCCCGGCCTCGCGGCGGGCTGTCGCGGTCTCGATCATGGAGGGCGGCACGGCGAACTCGCGCACGCGCGGCCAGAAGGAAAGGTAGGAAGGGGTGGAATCCCCGTACGCGGTGCGAGTGGACATCAGCACTCACCTTGCGCGGACGGAACCCCCCAACTCTGTACGGAGTGAGTCGTCATCGCCGCGGAGCGTATCGCCCCCGGCACCCGTCGACCAGTGGTTTACCTCCGCGACAGGCGGCCGGGTGTCGTCGCGCGACCAGGTAGGCTGCCCCGGCGTGCGCGACGCGGCGCGCGCCTTCGACACGGGAGGAATCCGCGTTGCACGTCCAGGAGTGGCTGGAGACGATCCCCGCGGGCGCGATCTACGCGCTGGTGGGTGTGGTGATCGGGCTCGAGAGCCTGGGGATCCCGTTGCCCGGCGAGATCGTCCTCGTCAGCTCGGCCCTGCTCGCCTCCCAGCATGGCGACATCAACCCGTACGTCCTCGGCGCCTGCGCCGTCGCCGGCGCCATCATCGGCGACTCGATCGGGTACGCGATCGGCCGCAGGGGCGGTCGTCCGCTGCTGGCCTGGCTGGGCAAGAAGTTCCCCAAGCACTTCAGCGAGGCCAATATCGCGCTCGCTGAGCGGTCCTTCGAGAAGTGGGGCATGTGGGCGGTCTTCTTCGGCCGTTTCGTCGCCCTGCTGCGGATCTTCGCCGGACCGCTCGCGGGCGTCCTGAAGATGCCGTACTGGAAGTTCCTGATCGCCAACGTCTTCGGAGGCATCCTCTGGGCGGGCGGCACGACCGCCGTCGTCTACTCGGTGGGCATCGTCGCCGAGGCGTGGCTCAAGCGCTTCTCGTGGCTGGGTCTGGTCCTCGCCGTCCTGGTCGGCGTGACCTCGATGCTCGTCCTGAAGAACCGCGCGAAGAACGCCGCGGCCCAGACCGGGACGCAGCAGGCGACGAAGACGGAGAGCGAGCCGGCCGTGGAGCCGGTGCCGGTGACGGTGGCGGACTGAACCGACCGGGAGATCCGCGCGGACGTACGCGCAAGGGCGCGGTGGCCTCATGGCCGCCGCGCCCTTCTCCGTGATCCTCAGTCCTGGAAGGCCTCGGCGTGGCCCTTGGCCAGGTGCAGGTACATCTCCGCGTTGAGGCGGATGCCCGCCTGCTCCTCCTCCGTCAGAGGGCGCCGGACCTTGGCCGGAACACCGGCCACCAGCGAACCCGGCGGGATCTCCATCCCCTGCGGGACGAGCGCCTGCGCGGCGATCAGCGACCCGGCGCCGACACGGGCCCCGTTGAGGACCGTGGCCCCCATGCCGACCAGGACGTCGTCCTCGATGGTGCAGCCGTGAACGGTCGCGTTGTGGCCGACCGTCACACGGTCGCCGATCGTGACCGGGAAGCCCGGGTCGACGTGGACGGTGCAGTTGTCCTGGATGTTGGAGTCCTCGCCGACGACGACGGGGCCGCAGTCCGCCCGCAGCACCGCGTGGTACCAGACGCTCGCGCGGGCGCCGAGCGTGACATCGCCGAGCACGACGGAGGTCGGCGCGGTGAAGGCCGTCGGATCGACCTGCGGCTCCTTGCCGCCCACGCCCTTGATCAACGCCTCTGTCATGGTTCGCTCCCGGTCCCTCGTGATTGCGTCACGCCTGCACGGCACCCTAGCCGTGGCCCATGACGGACATCACAGGGCACCCCGCCGATCAGGCACGACGGGGCCGACTACCGTGTGCGGGTGCCCAGGAACAGAAACACGTTCTCCTCTCTCACCGCCTGGCGGCGCCGCGTTCTCGCCCGCGCCCTGCAGGGCGGGTGGCGCTGGGTGCAGGACGCCGGTGCCGTCACCGCCGAGAGCCCCGGGCGGATGCGATTCAAGCGCCTCGGCGCGGGCACCCGGCTGGCGTTCCCGCAGGGGACGGTCTTCGGTGAGCGGTGGATCGAGATCGGCGAGTGCTGCATCATCGCCGAGCAGGTCACGCTGACCGCCGGCATGCTGCCCGGACTCGACCTCGGACCCGACACGGTCCTGACCCTGGGCGACGGCGTCGTCCTGGGGCGCGGCAGCCATGTCATCGCCGACGCCCGGGTGACGATCGGCTCGGACACGTACTGCGGGCCGTACGTCTACATCACCTCGACCAACCACAGCTACGACGATCCGGACGAGCCCGTCGGCAGGCAGTGGCCGCGCTCCGAGCCGGTCGAGATCGGCCCCGGCTGCTGGCTGGGCACGGGCGCCGTGATCCTGCCCGGCGCCAGGCTCGGCCGGAACGTGGTGGTCGCGGCGGGCGCGGTCGTACGGGGAGAGGTCCCGGACCACTCGGTGGTGGCCGGCGCCCCGGCGAAGGTGGTGCGCAGCTGGGACCCGGAGCGGGGCTGGCAGCCGCCGTTGCGGACGCCGGCGCCGGTGCCGGTCCCGGACGGGGTGACGCACGAGCAGCTCGCGGCACTCGCCACCTGGGGCCTCGCGGAGGGCTGACCGTCGCGCAGGCCGACCGGGGCGCCGGAAGGGCGCCCCGCGGAGAGTGTCCCGCGGAGGCTGTCCCCGTCGGTCCGGCCCGTCCGTCAGCCCGTCGCGAGCAGTACCGTGCCGACCAGGGCGAGGCCCGCGCCCGCCGCCTGGACCGCGCGGAGCCTCTCCTTCAGTACCCCGCGGGCGGCCATCGCCGTGACGACCGGGTAGAGGTTCGCCAGCACCGCCGCGACGGTCACCGGCCCGTTCTGCGCCGCGATCGAGTACGTACCGTTGGCGGCGACGTCCGCGAGGCCGACGAAGGCGAGTGCGGGGAGGGCCGCCCACACGACGCTCATCCCGCCGCCGCCCTCGGGCAGCGCCCGTCCGCCCCGCTTCACGGAGACGTACAGCGCACCGCCGCCCACCGCCACGTTGGCCACCCGCTGGACGAACAGGGCGAGGAACAGCCCGGTCAGGCTCGAGGACGCCTCCGCGATCAGGGCCATCACCGAGCCGAACCCGAAGGCCGCGACCAGCGTGAGGAGCACCGCCTGGCGCTGCACGGGCGCGCCGCGCAGTTCGGGCCCGCCGGCGAGGAGGATGCCGACGATGGCCACACCGATCCCGGCGAACTGCAGGAGCCCCGGCCGGTCGCCGACGAGGAGGCCGACCGAGACCGGGACGACGACCCCCAGCGAGCCGAGCGGGGAGACGACGCCCATCGGTCCGAGCGCCAGGGCCTTGTAGAAGGCGAGCATCGCGACCGGGCCGACGAGTCCCGCAGCGACGGCGTACCAGAGTTCGGGACTCACCTCGCGCCAGGCCCCGGTGGCGATCACGATCGCCCCGAGGACGACGACCGCGATCGTCTGCGAGATCACGAGCACCGTGAGCGCCGGCATGCGCCGGGTCAGCAGCCCGCCGCCGAAGTCGGCCAGGCCCCAGAGCAGGGCGGTGGCCAGGGCGAACAGCGCAGTCATGGATCCTCGCAGGGTGGCGGTCTCGCAGTACAGTGCGGTGGACAGCTGGGTACACCGCGGTGGACCACACCGTAGTTCAGTCTGTTGAACTCTGTCATCCAAAATATTGGACGGAATGTGTCGGACCTCGATCAGCTCACGCAGTCGCTCGCGCGGAATCTGAAGCGGTGGCGCAATGAGCGCGGTTTCACGCTGGACGCGCTCGCCGCACGGGCGGGCGTCAGCCGCGGCATGATCATCCAGATCGAGCAGGCCCGGACCAACCCCAGCGTCGGCACCACCGTGAAGCTCGCGGACGCGCTCGGCGTCTCGATCACCACCCTCCTCGACTACGAGCAGGGCCCCCACGTCCGCCTCGTCCCGCCCGGCCAGGCCGTGCGTATGTGGTCCACCTCCACCGGCAGCCACACGACCCTCCTCGTCGGCACCGAGGCCCGAGGCCCGCTGGAACTCTGGTCCTGGACGCTCATGCCGGGCGACGGCAGCGCCTCCGACCCGCACCCCGACGGCACGACCGAACTGCTGCACGTCACGGCGGGGGAACTCACCCTCGTCGTCGAGGGGGAGGAGCACCGCATCCCGGCCGGCACCTCCGCCGTGTTCGAGGCGAACGTGCCGCACGCCTACCGCAACGACGGTACGGAGACGGCCGAGATGACGATGGCCGTCTCCATTCCGCCCGCACGCTGAGACGTCCACGTCGGGGGAGCGCCCCACTTGTCGTCGGCCTCCCCGCCGACTGGCCCCCCTCGTGGACGCCACCGTCGTGGATGTTGATTGGGTGCTCGTCGGCAGCGGACGGCGGCGCGGCAAGCTCATCCTGCCGGGCAAGGCCTTCGCCGAGCTGCCCGGCGCCGTCGTCCTGGAGGCTCTCGGCGTCGGCGCCGGCTGAGCGGCGCTCAGCCGAGGTCGGGCCGCGGGTCGAGCAGCGGGATCTCGATGGCGGGGCAACGGTCCATGACCATGTCGAGCCCCGCCCCGTGGGTCCGCGCGTACGCCGCCTCGTCGATCACTCCCAGCTGGAACCACACCGCCTTGGCGCCGACGGCCACCGCCTCGTCGGCGACCTGCCCCGCGTGCTCGCTGTTGACGAACACGTCGACCACGTCGACCGGGAACGGGATGTCGGCGAGGGTGGCGTACCCCTGCTCGCCGTGGACCGTCTCCGCCTTCGGGTGCACGGGCACGATCCGCTTGCCGTAGCGCTGGAGCACCGCCGCGACACCGTAGGCCGCGCGCGATCGGTTCGACGACAGGCCCACGACCGCCCAGGTGTCGCCACGGGCGGTGAGGATGTCGCGGATGGTCTCTGTCTCGCTGCGCACGTTCTGCCTCCGGTTCGCCGGCGTACACTCCCGCACGCAGAACGAGCACCGACCGCGTGGGATTCCCGCCCGGGTGACTCCGGTAACACTCGGCGCGGGCTGATCCCCGGCCCTGCGGGCCCTGCCGCTCGCGGACCTCGGCCGGGAGCGCCAGGAGCGCTCGGCGGGGGACGGCGCGGCGTTCCCGGCCGCATAGGGTGGCGGGATGCAGGAGCAGTACCGCACGCTCGCCCGCGAGGGCGTGCACGAGACCGAGATCAACCGCTCGCGCTTCATCTGCGCGCTGGCACCGGTGGCCACCGAGCAGGAGGCGCAGGACTTCGTCGCGCGCGTCCGCAGGGAGCACCCGACGGCCACGCACAACTGCTTCGCGTACGTCGTCGGAGCCGACGCGTCCGTCCAGAAGGCGAGCGACGACGGCGAGCCCGGCGGTACGGCCGGTGTCCCCATGCTCCAGATGCTGATGCGGCGCGAGGTGCGGTACGTCGCCGCCGTCGTCACCCGCTACTACGGCGGCGTGAAGCTCGGCGCGGGAGGTCTGATCCGGGCGTACGGCGGAGTGGTCGGCGAGGCCCTCGACGCGCTCGGCACCGTCACCCGGCAGCGCTTCCGCCTCGCCACCGTCACCGTCGACCACCAGCGCGCGGGCAGGCTGGAGAACGACCTGCGGGCGACGGGCCGGAGCGTGCGACACGTGCGCTACGGCGAGGCGGTCGCCATCGAGATCGGACTCCCGGACGCCGACGTGGATGCCTTCACGGCCTGGCTCGCCGATGTCACGGCCGGCACCGCGCGCGTGGAGCTGGGCGGCGAGGCGTACGGCGATGTGTGACCGCCCGGACCGGGTGAACCGGCTGCGCGCTGTCCCGCGCTCCCCCGGTTGTCCCGAAGCCCCGGCCACTGTCCGACCCCACCGATACGCTCCTCGATCATGAGGTTCCTGCATACGTCGGACTGGCACCTGGGGCGGTCGTTCCACCGGGTGAGCCTGCTCGACGCCCAGTCCGCGTTCCTGGACCACCTGGTGGCCACGGTGCGCGCGCGTGACGTGGACGCGGTCCTGGTCGCCGGGGATGTCTACGACCGGGCCGTGCCGCCGCTCACCGCCGTCGAGCTGTTCGACACCGCCCTGCACCGGCTCGCCGAGGCCGGAGTGCCCACCGTCATGATCTCCGGCAACCACGACTCGGCCCGTCGCCTGGGCGTGGGCGCCGGGCTCATCGAGCGGGCCGGCATCCATCTCCGTACGGACCCGGCCGGCGTCGGGGCCCCCGTCATGCTCGACGACGCCCACGGATCCGTCGCGCTCTACGGCCTGCCGTATCTCGAACCGGCCCTCGTGCGCGAGCGGTTCGGCGCCGGCAAGGCCGGGCACGAGGCGGTGCTCTCCGCCGCCATGGACCGCGTCCGCGCCGACCTCGCCACGCGCCCCGGCGGCACCCGGTCCGTCGTCCTCGCGCACGCCTTCGTCGCCGGCGGCGAACCGAGCGACAGCGAACGGGACATCACGGTCGGCGGAGTCGCCGCCGTCCCCGCCGGAGTCTTCGACGGCGTCGACTACGTCGCCCTGGGCCATCTGCACGGCAGCCAGACCGTCACCCCGCGCGTCCGCTACTCCGGCTCACCCCTCGCGTACTCCTTCTCCGAGGCCGACCACCGCAAGAGCATGTGGCTGATCGACCTCGGCGCCGACGGGACGATCGAGGCCGCCGAGCGCGTCGACTGCCCCGTGCCCCGGCGCCTGGCCCGGATCCGCGGCCGGCTCGACGACCTGCTCGCCGACCCCGGACTCGCACGGCACGAGGAGTCCTGGGTCGAGGCGACCCTCACCGACCCCGTGCGGCCCGCCGAGCCCATGGCCCGGCTCGCCGAGCGCTTCCCGCACACCCTCAACCTGGTCTTCGAGCCCGAGCGCAGCGAGAGCGACCCGCTCGCCTCGTACGCCCAGCGACTGCGTGACCGCAGCGACCGGCAGATCGCGGAGGACTTCGTGGCCCACGTGCGAGGCGGCGCCGGACCCGACGACACCGAACGGACCGTGCTGTACGGCGCCTTCGACGACGTACGGGTGGACAGCGCGGTACGGGAGCGAGAGGCGGGCGCCCGGTGAGACTCCACCGCCTCTCCGTCACCGCCTTCGGACCGTTCGGCGCCCCGCAGGAGATCGACTTCGACGCGCTGTCCAGCGCGGGCCTCTTCCTGCTCCACGGCCCCACCGGCGCGGGTAAGACCTCCGTCCTCGACGCCGTCTGCTACGCCCTGTACGGAGCCGTGCCCGGCGCCCGGCAGTCGCCCGGCACCTCGCTGCGCAGCGACCACGCCCCCGTCGGCACGTACACCGAGGTCACCCTCGAACTGACCGTGGGCGAGCGGCGGTTGGAGATCACCCGGCGACCGGCCCAGCCGCGCCCGAAGAAGCGCGGCGGCGGCTTCACCACCGAGAAGGCCCAGAGCTGGCTGCGCGAGTACGACTCCGGCACCGGCGAGTGGGCCGCGCTCAGCCGCTCCCACCAGGAGATCGGCGAGGAGATCACCCAGCTCGTCGGCATGAGCAGGGAGCAGTTCTGCCAGGTCGTGCTCCTGCCGCAGGGCGACTTCGCGCGCTTTCTGCGAGCGGACGCGGAGGCGCGCGGGAAGCTGCTGGGACGCCTCTTCGACACCCGCAGGTTCGCGGCCGTGGAGGAGCGGCTCGCCGATCTGCGGCGCGCGGCCGAGCAGCAGGTACGGGACGGGGACGAGCGGCTGCTCGCGCTCGCCCACCGGATGGCGCAGGTCACCGGCGGGGCCGTCGTCGACGAACGGCCGGGCGAGCCGGGACTCGCCCAGGCCGTCCTGAGTCTGGCGGCCGTGGCGCGCTCCGAGGCGCGCGAGGCCCTCGACATCGCCGACTCGGCCGTTCTGGCTGCCGAGTCGAGGCAGGCCGCCGCCCGCCGGGTGCTCGACGCGGAACGGGAGTTGGCGGACCGTCAGGCTCGGTACGCGGAATCGAGGCGGCGGCAGGCCGTCCTGGAGGCGAGCAGGCCGGAGTGGGACCGCGCGCAGGCGGTGCTCGACCGGTCCCGTAAGGCCGATCTCGTCGCTCCCGCCCTCGATCTGCGCGCCGACGCGGAGCGCGAGCACGCGGCCGCGCGCGCTGCCCGGGAGAACAGCCGGAGCCGTCTGCCCGCCGATCTCTCCGACGCGGGCGCCGAGCAGCTGTCCGCCCTGGAGCGGCGACTGCGCGAGGAACTGGGCGGGCTCGAGTCCGCGCGGCGGGCGGAGCGGCGCAGCGCGGAGATCGCCGCGGAGCGTACGGATCTGGAGCGGCAGGCCCGCGCCGACGAGGAGATCCTCCAGGACGCGGGCGGCTGGCTCGGCGGTTGGGAACCCCGCAGGGCGGAGCTGGCCGCCCGGATCGAGGCCTCCCAGGAGGCCGCCGCGCGCGCCGAGCAGCTGGCCGGCCGCCTCGAACCGGCTCGCCGGCGGCTGTCCGCCGCCCGCCGCCGGGACACGCTCGCCGAGCAGACCGCCACCGCCGACTCCCGCCTCACGGCCGCCCGTGAGCGCCGTAACGAAGCGCACGAGGCGTGGCTCGACGTCAAGGCCCGCCGCCTCCAGGGCATCGCCGCCGAGCTGGCCGCGACCCTTACCCCCGGCGCGCCCTGCCAGGTCTGCGGCTCCGCCGAGCATCCGGCCCCCGCCCGCACGGGCGCCGACCACGTCGACCGGGCCACCGAGGACGCGGCCTACGAGGCCTTCACCCGTGCGGAGGAGGCCCGCACGGCCGCCGAGCGGGACACGGCGGCCACGGCGGAGGCGTGGGCGGCGGCCCGCGCGGAGGTGTCGGCGGGGGCGACGGACGCACCGGAGCCGACGGTCGACGAACTGGTCGGCGAGGTAGGTGAGTTGACGCGACTGCACGCCGACGCGCACGCCCTCGCCGCGCAGACGCACGGCGTGCGGGAGGCGCTCGCGCGGGCGGAGCGGGAGTACGAGAGCCGGGTGCGGGCGCAGCGGGAGGCCGAACGGCGGGTTGCCGCGCGGACCTCGCAGCGGGAGGCTCTCGACCGGGAGCAGACGGCCCTCGACGCCGAGGTGGCCCGAGGACGCGGCGGGTCCGGGAGCGTCGCCGAGCACGCCTCGCGGCTTGAGCGGAAGATCGCCATCCTGATCGAGGCCGCCGAGACCGTACGCGCCGTCGACCTCAGCGCCCAGCGCCTGAAGGAGGCCGACGACCGGCTCGCGGACGCCGCCTTCCGCGCCGGGTTCGACACCCCCGCCGAAGCCGCCGCCGCGCTCCTGGACGACGCCGGACACCGCGCCCTCCAGCACCGCCTGGACGTCTGGCAGGCCGAGGCGGCCGCCGTCGCCGACCGGCTCTCCGAACCGGAGACCCGGGCCGCCGCCGAGCGCCCTGCCGCCGAGCCGGAGGCCGCCGAGGCCGCGCACATCGCCGCCGAGCGCATCCTGCGGAACGCCACCTCGGCCCTCGCCGCGGTCCGGGACCGCGACGCCGAACTGGCCGAACTCTCCCGGCAGGCCGAGGCCGAGGTCCGCGCCCTGGGACCACTGCGCGAGGAGTACGACCGGGTCGCCCGGCTCGCCGGCCTCACCGCGGGCACCTCAGCGGAGAACGAACGGAAGATGCGCCTGGAGTCGTACGTCCTGGCGGCCCGCCTGGAACAGGTCGCGGCCGCCGCCACCGCCCGGCTCCAGCACATGTCGTCCGGCCGCTACACCCTCGTACACTCCGACGCCCGCTCCGGAGGCAAGCGCGCCGGCCTCGGCCTCCATGTCGTCGACGCCTGGACGGGCAACGAGCGCGACACGGCCACGCTCTCCGGCGGCGAGACCTTCTTCGCCTCCCTCGCCCTCGCCCTGGGCCTCGCCGACGTCGTCACCGACGAGGCGGGCGGCGTCCGGCTCGACACCCTCTTCATCGACGAGGGCTTCGGCAGTCTGGACGACCAGACCCTCGACGAGGTCCTCGACGTCCTGGACTCCCTGCGCGAACGGGACCGCAGCGTCGGCATCGTCAGCCACGTCGCTGACCTGCGACGACGCATCCCCGCGCAGCTCGAAGTGGTCAAGGAACGGACGGGGTCGGCGGTGCGGCTCCGTACCGGAGGGGGCGCCGGTGGGTGACGGGGGTCAGCGGCTGACGGCGCGGCGAGGGAGCGGGGAGGAGTAGACGACGCTCGTCGTCACCGAGCCCAGCGTGCCGATCCTCCCGGAGATCTCCTCCAGGTGCTTCATGGACCGCGCGGCGACCTTCAGTACGAAGCAGTCGTCGCCGGTCACGTGGTGTGCCTCCAGGACCTCCGGGGTGGCGGCGAGGAGGTCGTGGAACGGCTTGTAGTTGCCGTTCGGGTAGCGCAGCCGGACGAAGGCCAGGATCGGGAGCCCGAGGCGTTCCTGGTCGATCACGGCCGTGTAGCCGGTGATCACCCCGGCCTCCTCCAGCCGCCGCACGCGCTCGGTCACCGCGGAGGCCGACATGGAGACGGCACGGGCCAGCTCGGTGAAGCTCGCCCGGCCCTGGGCCTGGAGGGCGTCGAGGATGCGCCAGTCGGTGGCGTCCGGGGTGTACTCGGTCATGGCGGTCATGACCGAGATGGTGCAGGGGGATCCCCGGCCGATCAAGCGATTCCCGGGGAGTTCTCACGGTCCGGGACGCGGACCGGGCGGGATTCCCCGCCGGTCCGTTCCTGTGAGGGACGCCGCGGCGCAGGCTGTCAGAGGCGTGAGATCTCCTCCACCAGGTCGTCCAGGCCCAGGGGGCCCTGCGACAGGGCCGCCATGTGCCACGCCTTCGCGTCGAACGCGTCGCCGTGGGCCGCCTGCGCGTTGGCGCGCCCGAGCAGCCACGCGCGCTCGCCCAGCTTGTAGCCGATCGCCTGCCCCGGCATCGAGAGATAGCGGGTCATCTCGCTCTCGACGAACGCCGGCGGACGGCTGCTGTGCCGCTGGAAGAACTCCTGCGCCAGCTCCGGCGTCCACTCCTCGCCCGGGTGGAACGGCGAGTCCGCGGGGATCTCGAGCCGCAGGTGCATGCCGATGTCCACGATCACCCGGCAGGCGCGCATCATCTGCGCGTCCAGGTAGCCGAGGCGCCGTTCGGCGTCGGGGAGGAAGCCGAGCTCGTCCATCAGCCGCTCCGCGTAAAGGGCCCAGCCCTCCGCGTTGGCGCTGACGCCGCCGATCGTCGCCTGGTAGCGGGAGAGCTGGTCGGCGACGTGCACCCACTGGGCGATCTGCAGGTGGTGGCCCGGCACGCCCTCGTGGTACCAGGTCGACACCAGGTCGTACACGGGGAAGCGGGTCTGGCCGTCGACCGGCAGCCAGGTGCGGCCGGGCCGGGAGAAGTCCTCCGACGGGCCGGTGTAGTACGGGGCGGCGGCGCCGCCGGGCGGGGCGATGCGCGACTCCACCTTCCGTACCCGCTCGGCGAGTTCGAAGTGGGTGCCGTCCAGCGCCTCGATCGCCTCGTCCATCAGGTTCTGCAGCCAGACCCGGACCTCTTCGACGCCCTCGATGTGGGTGCCGTGGACGTCGAGGTGGGCGAGCGCCTCCCACGGGCCGGAACCGGGCAGGATGCGCTCGGCCTCGGTACGCATCTCGGCGAGCAGCCGGTGGTACTCGGACCAGCCGTACGCGTAGGCCTGGTCGAGGTCCAGGTCGGTGCCGTTGAAGTAGCGCGACCACCGCTGGTACCGCTCTCGGCCCACCGTGTCCGGTGCGCCGGCGACCGCCGGGGCGTACACGTCGCGCATCCAGTCCCGCAGCACGACGACCGCCTCGGTGGCGCCACGGGACGCCGAAGCCAGCTCCGTACGCAGCTCGGGGCGGAGGGATTCGGGAGCCGCGGCGGCGAACTCCTCGAACCAGCCCCGGCCGTCGCCTTCCCCGCCCGCCCACTCCGTCAGCTGGCCGACGAACGTGGCGGTCGGCCGCGGTCCGCCCAGGAGCTTGCGCTCCAGGCCGAGCTCCAGCGAGGCGCGGTAGCCCTCCAGTGCCTTCGGAACCGCGCGCAGCCGCTGCGCCACGGCCTCCCAGTCCTCCTCGGTCCCGGTCGCCATCACGGTGAACACCATGCGCACGCTGTGTGCGGGAGACCGCATGTTGCTGACCGCGCAGAGACCCTCGTCGGCTTCGTGCACGGCGAGTTCGGCCGTCAGACGCTCCCGCAGAAGCCGGGCGCAGCGTCGTTCGGCGTCGCTGTCCGCGCCGGGCAGCCGCTCGGCCTCGTCGAGCCGGGCGAGGGTGCCGCGGGCGAGGTCGGCCACCGCTTCCTGGCCGGCCGGCGAGAAGTCGGGAAGGAGGCCGGCGCTCGCTTTGACTCCCAGGTACGTACCGGTGATCGGGTCGAGTTCGATGAGAGCGTCGACGTAGCTGTCGGCGACCTGGCGGGGGAGCGCGCTGCTGGAAGTCTCTGGCATGAGGTTCATCCTGGGGCCTCCACGGTCCTCCCGTCACCCTCAATCGATCTCACTAGGCTGACAAATGAGCGCTCGGAACGGGTGGTCCGTACCGGTTCCGAAGGGGCGCCCGGCCGGGGGGCGACGCGCGTCACCCGCGCTTGCGCGCGCCGGACGGGCCGATCAGTTCGCGCCGGGGCGGACGCACTCGGCTGGAAGGGCGGCTTCACGCCCCCGGCCGAGTTTGGCCGGATCCCGTCGGCGGCGGTCCCCGGCGGAGCGGCGGCGGGCGCCTCGCCCACCTCGGTGGCGAGCTCAGGGCGGGCGGTCCGGGTGCCGGCCGGCGGAGGCGCAGAACGTACGACTCCGGCGGGGGCGGTAGGAGGGATCCGGCCACGGACCGTGGGGTGCTTTTCCGACACCCGGGTGCGTGCGGCGCTGAGGTGTTCGGCTGCTGCGGCCCTGTGTCCGTCAGCGCTCGCCGACGGGGAGACGGCTCCGGGTCGGGGCCGAGGAGAGGCGGGCGGTGATGACCAGAGTTCCCTCCTCGATCTGGTAGTCGAGGGGGAGGTTCAGGGCTCGCATCGCGGCCACCATGCCGGTGTTGGATGACTGGGTCACTGCGTAGACGCTCTCACAGCCTGCCTCGACGGCCATCGCGACCAGCCGGGCGAGGAGTTCGGAGCCGATGCCCCGGCGCTGCCAGTCGTCCTCGACCATCAGGGCCACCTCCGTCTCGTCGCCGTCCCAGAGCAGATGCCCGAGGGCGACCAGCCGGCCGGAGGTCGTCTGCACGGCGAGGGTTCGGCCGTAGCGGGGACTGAGCAGGTGGTCGAGATAGCGGTCGGCGTCGCCGACCGGGCCGTGGTACCGCAGGCCGAGGGTCCGTGCGGAGCAGCGGTCGTGCATGGCGCGCGCGGCGACGAGGTCCCGCTGGTCGGCGCGGCGGACGGTGATCTCGTTCCCCTCGGGAAGGGTGAGGACGTCCTGGCTGCGGGGGATGCGCGGACCGAGCCGGGCGTCCAGCTCGACGAGAGCCCGGGCGCGGGCGAACTCGGTCGGGGTGAACGGCAGATAGGGCCGCTCGATCGTGATCACGCCGCCGTTCGGGTCGCGCAGGCGCATCACCGTCTCCTCAAGGACTCCCTCGACGGGCGCGGTCTCGCCCGTGGGGCGGCCGCTGAGGGAGACGGCGGGAAGCGAGTGGATGGAGCAGCGGCCGAGGAGCTGGCGCAGGGCGAGCGGGAGTTCGGCCGCGTCGAGCGCGGTCCGGGTGGCGAGTCCGAGCAGTCGGGTCGGGGTGTCCACGAGGTCGTGGGCGTCGGCGCGCTCGATCCAGGTGTGGGTGCCGCCGGCTCCGGAGATCTCCCGGGTCAGTTCGCTCGCCTGGAGGCGTGCGGGGGCGCGCAGCAGGAACTCGTCGACGGTGCCCTCGGCCAGCGGGTGGGTCTGGAGGGTCAGGATGTCCACACCCTGGTGGGCCAGCGCCGTGCACAGCGCGGCCAGGCTGCCCGGGGTGTCGCGGACCGTCGTCCGCATCCGCCAGAGCGTCGTCTCGACGGGCTCGGCCTCACGTGAAGCGGCCCCGCCCGTCCGGGCGTCGGTGGCCGCCGGCAGCGGGGTCGGCCCGCTGCCGCCGGGATGGCCGACGGGCGGGGCATGGCCGTGGCGCCGTGCCCACCAGGTGTGGAAGGTGGCCGTGGCGATCAGTGCGATCGCCGAGAACACGAGCATGTACGGACCGTCGGCGCCGCGGACGACGGTCTTGGCGATGGTGTCGGCCACCACCACGGCGGTGAAGAGGGCGGCGAGTTCGATGAGGTCCCGCCGCCAGTGGTGGGGGCGGCGGGAGCTCTTCGCGGAAGTCACATCGGTCATGACCTCACTGTGACTCAACGGTGTTGCGTGATCACGAACGCTTTGTGACTGACGGGTTAAGCGCCGATCTGAGGGCTTAGTGGTCGTTTTCGGCCATTTGTGCCGTCTCCTGATCGGCCCGCTGGGAGGAAGCCGACGCAGGCGCCCGGAGCGCCTTCCGCAGCCGCCGGGCCTGGACGACGAGCTGCGACGAAGCGCGCCGGTCCGCCGTCGCGTCCAGTCCCGCCACCTCCCCGGCCGCCCCGCACCGCTCCACGCAGTCGGCCGCCACGGCCAGCAGCTCGCCCAGCCCGCGCGTCGGCTTCTCGGCCGTCAGCAACGCGGGCAGCAGGGGTGCCAGGACCGACCATGTCGTGCCGTACGCGCCCGTCGCCGCGGCCGTACGGGCCGCGTCCGCCAGGCGGTTGGGTTTGACGGTGCCGTCGACGACCAGACCGGCGAGCGTCCCACCCAGCCGGCCGGCATCCAGTTCGCGGCGCGCGGCAAGCACGAGCAGGGTGTCCACGGCGTTCAGCCGGTCCTCCGGGTGCCGGCAGCCGAGCGCGAACGCCAGGGCGAGATGTGTCGCCTCCCCGACGGGGCCCTCGGCCTCGGCCAGGGCGGTCATGCCCCAGGAGGCGCCGCGCTCGTCCCACTCGACCGCGCCCGCGAGCACGGGCAGCAGCCAGCACGCCAGGGTCTCCCGGTCGTCCGGTACCACGCCCGGCCAGTTCCGCCGCTCCTCGCCCCAGTGGTAGCAGGGTTCGGGGGCCTTGGTGTCGGCGCCGCCCAGCCACCGGAACACGGGTGGGAACTCCTCCCGTACCGCCCGGCGCTCTCGGATCTTCAGGACGATGCGGTCCGCCAGCCGCTCGGGACCGCCCTTCGGGTCCCGTTCCCGGGCGAGGAACCGCAGACCGGGGGCGAGGGCGGCGTCCGCGCGGAGCCAGTCCGCGAGCCGCTCCCCGGCTCGGGTCCCCAGCGCCGAGGCGTCGACGGCCGCGGCAGCCGCGGAAGGGCCTGCCTTACGGACGCGCAGCAGAGCCTGCGCGAGGTCGACGGGGGCCGGATCCACGCCCGCGTCCCGGTAGGCGCGCAACCGCTCCACCAGGACGGACGGCTCGATCGCCCCGGTGTGCCAGGTGGGCGCGGCCAGGAGCAACGGCAGCCGGTCCGTGCCGACGAGGGCGGCCACCTCCCACAGACGTGCGTCGACCACCGCGTCCAGGGCCCCGTGCACACAGGAGGAGGGGGCCGGTTCGCTCACCCGGGCGTCATGGATACGGGACGGGCGGACCCGGCCCATCAGCGAGGCCATCACCACGTTCACGCCGTAGGTCCCGTAGACGAACTGGTCCGGGGCCTGCTCCTCCTCGCCCGCCCACCAGGCGTCCGCGAAGGCCACGGCCAGGGCGGCCTCCAACTCCTCGCGGTGACGGTACGCATGGTGGACGAGCCCGTCGAGGGCGCGCTCGAACTCCTCGGGCGGCGTCGCGCCACGCCCCTTGGAGACGGTCACGAGATCCTCGACCAGCTCGGCGACCGTGGCGGGCGGGGCCGCCACCCGCCTCAGCTCCGGCGCGGACGGCAGAGTCTCCTCGTACGGATGGTCGTCGACGGGACCCGTGGGACCGAACAGCTCCTCGGCCGCCTCGCGATGCGCCGGGCTCAACATCGCCGCGGCGCTCGACAGTTCCTCTTGCACCTGCTCGTCCACCCGGGTGAGATACCGTCCGACGACCTTCAGCGCCCGCTCCTGGATCCCCGTGTCCTCGTGCCCGAACGCCTCCGCGACCACGGGCAGCAACGCCGTCGCCGCGCCCGGGTCTCTCCGCAACTCCTTGCTCAGAAGCGTCAGCTGTGTCCGCACGAGCTTCTTCTCCGTACGGAACAGCACCTGACCGGACATCTCGGCCAGCTCCGCCGTCGACAGTTCGCCCTCGGCCGCGAGTCCCGCCAGGACCTCCTGCGCGTACGCGGCGACCGGTGACGGCGCGTCCGCGGCCATCCCCGTCCAGTCCGCCGTCCGGCCCCGCCGTTCCCCCGGCGTCGGGTCCAGGAGCCGGAGGAGGGCGAGCGGGAAGCGCAGATCCCGCGGCCGACCACCGCGCAGCAGCCGCGCCACGCAGCCGTCCACCAGGGACGTGCGGTCCAGCACACCCTCCTCGGCGAGCTTCACGAGTGCCGTCGGCCAGTGCGTGGGGGCGTCGGGGCCTACGGACCAGGTGAGCCGGTCCGGGGTCTCGGCCATGTCGAGGACGCGGGGGACCAGCACCGGCGTGTGCGGGTCGGCGCGGAGCTCCTCCAGGAGCCGTCGCCCGCTCAGCGAGCCGGTCCAGCCGAGGACGTAGCCGTCCGTCGTGGGCACGGGGCAGCCCGAGCGCGCCACCAGCTCGCGCACCAGCCGGAAGTCGCCCTCCGCCACGGCCGGGCGCTCGGCGAGCCGCCGCGCGACATCGCCCACCCAGGCCGGATCACGGTCGGCGAGCACGTCCAGGACGAACTGGCTCGTGCCACGGGCCCGGTCGTTGAGGTCCCGGCCCCCGATCCAGGCGGCGGCCGCCGCCGCACCCGTGTGGCACCCCGCCCCGGCGACCCGCAGCGCCTTCTGGACCGGCACCTGCTCGTTCCACCGGCTCCAGCCCCAGCCGCGGACCTCGGTCCGCAGGGCCTTGAGCTCCACGAGGGCCGTCCTCCGGTCGCCCGGGTCCAGCTCCTTCAGCAGTCCGGGGACGGCTTCGACCCGCCCCGCCCGTACCGCGGCCAGCAGCCTGTTCACCGCACGTCCCTCCCGTGCCGCGGTCAGTCGCGCCTTCAGCGCGGTCTGGTCGAACGCGACGCTCATCGCGCACCGCCGAAGGACTCGGCTCCGGCCGTCGACCCGGCGGCCGTCCGAGGTACTGCGTCAGCCGCCCCGGCACCTGCCGTCGCCCCGGCCACGGCGCTCCGACGGGCCATCCGCACCGCGAGCGCGTGCTTGCACGGGCCCCGTCGGCCCCGGTAGTCCGCCCACCACTGGCAGGTGCAGGTCAGCCCCCCGCCCGACTCCCGTACCTGGTAGCGCCGTTCCCCCGAGGCGACCGTCGCGAGGGCTCCGTCGAGGGCGACCGCTCCCTCCGTCACGAGGGCGCGAGCCGCCACCAGCCGGGGATTGTGCCGTTCGGCGCGGTCCGCGTCGTACGGCAGCTCCCGGTGGAAGTAGGCCGCGTCGGCCACGTCGTACCCCACACGCCCGGCGGTCCCCAGCCGGGTCAGCGCGGCCCGCACCCGGTCCACGGGAAGGCCCGACCGGTCACCCAGCTCGGCCAGGTCGATCTTCGGCTCCCAGGAGAGCAGGACCGAGATCAGTTCGGCGTCCTGAGCGGCCTCCTCCGTCGCCAGCGCCTCCAGGACGCCGCCCTCTCCGGAGAAGCCCCGCGAGGCGTCGGGCGAGAGGGTGAGCGTCAAGCGCATTCCGGGCAGCGTCACCTCCCAGGCGCTCGCCGTCGCGACACCGTCCGGCACCGGCCCGTACACCCGCAGCGCCGTCGCGTGGCGCAGCACCCGCTCCAGCGCCGCCAGCCGGTCGGGCCCCGGCAGAGCGACGGCTCCCGCGACCGGCCGGGTCGTCGGCCGCAGCGTCCGGCCGGCCTGGACGACCCAGAGCGGCCCCCGCCGCCCCGCGCCCTGCGAACGCGGCAGCGAACGCAGAAACCGCACCGCCTCCGCGCCCGTCAGCTCGGCCCGCAGATCGAAGCCGGCCGACGCCACCTGCGCCTCCGCGAAACCACGGAGCCAGCGGTCCGGCAGCGGGACCTTCTTCTCCACGACCGCGCCCTGGAGCGTCGTCACCGCCAACTCCGCCGGGCCGACCCGCAGATGCAGCGGCTCGCTTCCCGTCATCCGCGACAGGGCCTCGCGCAGCGGGTTGTTGACGTCCACGTTGGTGGTGCCGTGCCCCGTCGTGGCGCCGTCGAGCCCTTCGCTCAGCACGTCGAGCCGGGCGTACACCCCGCCGCAGCCGGAGAAGGACTCGAACCGCAACCGGTCGCCGTTCCCCGTCACGACCGGGTCGAGCGAACCCGGACGTATCCGCTGGTAGTAGCGGGCGGCCGCCACGTCCGCCACCGCCAGCAGACCCCGCGCGGCGATCTGCGGGGACGTCAGGAACCCGGTGAAGAAACGGGGATGCGCCTCGGCACCGGCGGGCGTGAGGCCCCCACAGGTCTCCAGGCCGAGGAGCCGTCCGTCTGCGGAGGAGCGCAGGGCGGACGGGCGTGAGTAGGCGAGCGCCTGTACGGATCGCGTCATGACGGAAACGCTAGGACCCACCACTGACAATCAGCCCTGCACGCTTCCAGGGGGCGAACCTGGGGACGGACCGCCCGCGCCCCGCCCCGGCCTCGCCCCCGGCCCCGCCCCGGGCCCCGCCCCCCGGGCTCGGGGACCCCCGGCTCCTACTGGCCGACGCGTCCCGGCTGCAGGACCTTGCTGAACAGTACCGTCCCGCCCTCCGCCCGGAGCCGGACCGTCAACTCCCCGCTGCCGCCGTCGATGTCGACCTCGCCGAAGTACTGCGGCGACTCCATCGGCGACAGGTTCGCCCGCTCCGGAGCCCGTACGAAGACCCGCTCGGGCCCGAAGGTGGCATCCAGCGCGTTGGCCGGGAATCCGCCCGCGGCCAGCGGCCCCGAGACGAACTCCCAGAACGGCGCGAAGTCCTGGAACGCCGCGCGCTCCGGCGCGTAGTGCTGCGCGGAGGTGTAGTGCACGTCCGCGGTCAGCCACAGCGTGCCGGTGATCCGGCGGTGCTTGATGAACCGCAGCAGCTCCGCGATCTGCAGCTCACGGCCGAGCGGGGCGCCCGGATCGCCCTGGGCGATCGCCTCGATGTCCGCCGAGCCGTCGGGGACGACGAGCCCCAGCGGCATGTCGGCGGCGAGCACCTTCCACACCGCCCGCGAGCGGCTCAGCTCCCGCTTGAGCCAGGCCAGCTGCTCCGCGCCGAGGATGCCCGTCGTGTCGTCCGCCTGCCGGCCGGGGGAGTTGGGGTTCCGGTACGAGCGCATGTCCAGGACGAAGACGTCCAGCAGCGGGCCGTACCGCACCACCCGGTGCATCCGGCCCTCGACGTCTCCACCGCGCGCGTGGAGCGTGGAGACGGGGAAGTACTCGGCGAACGCCCGGGAGGCGCGGGCCGCGAGGACGTCCACGTCCTTCTCGGTGTAACGGGCGTCGTCCAGGATCTGGCCGGGGTACCAGTTGTTGCGGACCTCGTGGTCGTCCCACTGCACGACGGTGGGCACCTGCGCGTTGAACGCGCGCACGTTGTGGTCGAGCAGGTTGTAGCGGAAGTTGCCGCGGTACTCGGCCAGGGTCTCGGCGACCTTCGACTTCTCCGGCGTCGTGACGTTCCGCCAGATCCGGCCGTCGGGCAGTGCCACGCTGGGCTGGATGGGGCCGTCGGCGTAGACCGTGTCGCCGCTGCACAGGAAGAAGTCCGGGTTCAGCCGGCGCATCTCCTCGTACGCCCGGAAGCCGCCGATGTCCGGGTTGATGCCCCAGCCCTGCCCGGCGATGTCGCCCGACCAGAGGAAGCGCACCCCCTCGCGCCGCCGCGCCGGGGCCGTACGGAACGTGCCGACGACCGGCTCGCCGGTACGGCGCGGGTCGTCCGGGTCGGCGAGGGTGACCCGGTAGTGGATCTGCTCGCCCGCGGGCAGCCCGCGCAGCGCCGTCGTCCCGGTGAAGTCGCTGCCCGTCCCCAGCAGGGGACCGACATGGCGGTGCGTACGGCGGAACGATTCGCTCGACGACGTCTCCACGATCATCCGCGCGGGCCGGTCCGAACGGACCCAGACCAGACCCGAGGAGGCGGTCACATCGCCCGTCTGCACCCCCCACGCGGCCCGCGGACGCCCCGAGAGCGCCAACGCCGGGGCGGCGGCCGCGGCGCCGCCGAGGGTGAGGGCCGCCGACGCGGCGAGAGAGCCACGCAGCACACTGCGGCGGGCGGGGGACGGGCCGTCGGGGACGGAGCTGGACATCGAAGCGCCTCCAAGTGCGGTACGGGGCAGGTGCGTTGCGTCGCCCCATGCCTAACGGCCGGGGGCGGCGCGGACACGAACCCGGGGTGAACACCCCGGAGCGCCCCCGTTCGGGCCAGGTGTGGCACCCAGGGCCGGGATGGAGCCGTACGGCCGAGGCGAGCTCGCTACGTGTCATTCGGTGACAGCTTCGGTCGCACAGGGTCTCCAGGTACGAAGAAGCTGAGATTGATGCGGGCTCCGGGGGCGGTGACGGGTTCGGCGAGGCAGGTCGTGAGTGTGCCGGGTCCGTGAACGGCGTGGCGGATGGGAAGCTCGGAACCGTCGAAGTAGGGGATGGGGGCCGCGGCATGCTCTCGATAGAGCGGTCCGGTCACGGGGTTGTTGAGGACGTCGTACGCGAGACGACCGAGCACGGGATTCTCCGGGCGCAGCTCCACGCTGTGCTTCAGGTGGGGCATCATGGCCGGCGCCCAGTGGGTCTCCCAGTGCATCAGGACATCGGTGCGGGCCTCGGGCTCCAGAAGCAGCCAGCGCATGACGTTGGCGGGAACCTGTCCACGAGGGAAGACGCCGGAAGTCCTCGTTGTGGACGACGATGTTCCATTCAGCGTCGTTGATGTGGGCCAGCGCACCGTGGATGTGGTCGGCGACCCGCTGCCAGGCTTCGGCTACGGACGTCCCCGAGCTGCTGTGCAGGGCGTGAGGCGGGCTCTCCTTCCGGGTGACCAACCACAGAAACGCCCAATCCTGTTCGTCCAGGCGCAGTGCCCTGGCGACCGCGGTGAGGAGGTCAGCACCGGGGTTGGCGTGCTGACCGTTCTCGAACCGGTTGTACGTGCCCGGGGTGCGCGTGAGCAGCACGTCCATCTGCTCCTGACTCAGACCGGCAGCCCGCCGGCCGGGACCGGGCCCTCGCTCGGGGAACCCCATCTCCACAGGGTCGATCGCGGCTCGGCGCGCTTGGAGGATCTTCTTGAGGCGGCCTCGGTCACCGGCTGACAACTTCATACGGCACCTTTCCACTCGGGCTGCGCCCGGGCAGCAGCCAGGCCTGCGCAATTGTCTGCATGCACAGACCCTGGAAAAGATGATCACATGGCGCGAGAGTCGCCTTCGGTGTCCCTCGCCGCCCACGCCGTGGCGCATCGGTGGGACCGTCGCGACCCCACAGGAACGACGGTCCGGCCGGGGCACCACGTCCGCTCCGCTGGGGGCCGGTCTGCGGACAGGTTCCACCGTCCCCCAGCGCCCGGCCCCTGGCCGGCATATGCCGAGGGCCCGGCAGGCAAACTCCTGGAGATCATCTTCATGTATTCGAGACCGCACCGACGAGGCGTGCTCGCCGCTACCGTCTCCGTGCTGACGCTCGGGGCGCTCCTGTCGCCGACGGTGACCGCGAGCGCCTCCCCCTCGGCACCCGAGGTTCCGGAGCCTGCCCGGATCGACCTGGTTCTCGACCTGTCCGGGTCGATGAACGACAACGACGCCGGCGGCCAGACCCGTCTCGCCGCCGCCAAGCAGGCGGTCACCCGGATCATCGACACGGCCCCCGAACAGGCTCCGCTGGGACTGCGCGTCTACGGGGCCACCTATGCCGGAGAAGACAAGAAGAAGGGCTGCTCCGACACTCAGCAGGTCCTGCCGGTCACCCCGATGGACCGGGCGGCGCGTACCGACGCCAAGAAGCGGGTCGCGGGGTTCAAGGCGGTCGGGTTCACACCGATCGGCGTCTCGCTGCGCGAAGCCGCCAGGGACCTCGGCACGAGCGGCAAGCGTCGCATCGTCCTTGTCTCGGACGGCGACGACACGTGTGCGCCGCCGCCTCCGTGCGAGGTGGCCCGCGAACTGAAGGCGCAGGGCGTCGACCTCGCCGTGGACGTGGTCGGGTTCAAGACGCCCTCCTCGGCGCGTGCGCAGCTGAAGTGCATCACCGACGTGACCGACGGGTCGTACGCGGACGCCGACGACGCCGACTCGCTGACCGACAACCTGGGCACCCTGTTCCGCAAGGGGTGGCGGACCTACCACGCCACCGGAAAACCGGTCGCGGGCTCCCTCGACGGCTGCCAGGACGCTCCGCTGGTCACGCCCGGCCAGTACCTGGACAGGTTCACCGGGGGGCGCGACCTCTACTACAAGGTCAAGAAGCGGCCGGACCAGCTGCTCCAGGTGAGCGCCACCGCCGTCGCCGAGCAGGGGTACGGGCGCGGCTCCGTCATCACCGTCGCGGCCGGCCCTCCGGGGGACGGCGAACCCTACGAGAGGCTGCGGGAGTTCGATCAGTCCATGGGGTGGGCGAACATCATCACCGCCGGAGGCCGCAGCAAGCCCGGAGCGGGGAACGAGAAGCCCGCGCCGGACGACACCGGCTGCATCATGGTCGAGAACGACATCACCGAGTCCGGCGACAAGCCGATGCCCGTCGAGCTTCTCGTCGGCATCGCCGACAGGACGACGCAGGCGGCCGGCGCGCGGACTCCGAAACCCCGCACCGGGGCCGACGCCGAGGGCGGGTTCTCCTTCAACAGCGCCACCCCGATCGGACCGGGCACCCACCGGCAGTCCATTGCCGTCGGCGAGGCCCCCTTCTGGCGGGTGGAACTGCAAGCCGGCCAGAAACTGACGGTCAAGGCCGGCGTGGACATCCGGGCCGACTTCCCCAACTCCGTCACCACCGGGTGGAGCGTCGACCTCTACAACGCGCAGCGTGAGCAGACGCAGTGCAACGAGAACGGCGGCGCCACCGAGCTCTTCGCACGCAGGACCGGGCACATCGAGCGGGTCTACGGGCCTTGGGAGATCACCGAGCAGGACGGCACGACGGGCTCCGGCTCCAAGGGATACGACGTGCCCGGCACGTACTACATCCAGGCGCAGGTCGCCGAGCCGGACGACGAGGCGAAGGGCATCGTCGTGCCGATCTCGCTGACCGTGGACATCTCCGGCGCACCGCGCTCCGGAAACGGCCCGGTGTTCTTCTTCGGTGACGACACCTCCGCGGGCACCTCGCCGTCCGGTGCCGACGGGACCGGCGATCAGAGCGGGACCGGCGATGAGGGCGGGACCGGCGGACAGGGCGGGACCGGGGGGCGCGACGGCTGCCACGAAGGACGACGACTCGCTGGTGGGCAGGCTCGTGCTGCCTGTCGGTATCGGCGCCGGGGTCCTCCTGCTCGGCGGCATCGCCTTCTACGCCCTCAGGCGCCGCGGGGGCGCCTGACAGCCGCGCTCGCGCGGGTGAGACGACCAGGCCGAACGCTCCGGCCGACGTCCAGCTCACCCGCGCGGGGCCGCGGTCACTTACTCCCGCCGTACTTCCGGCACAGCACTCGCGGGCTACGCAGGGCGCTGCCCGGTCCCGGTTGCCGCGCCGCCGCACGCCTCCGCCGTCAGGCGTACCCCTCGGCCGATCTCGGACGGCGTCAGATGGGCGTAGCCGAGGACCAGCCGGACCGTGCCGTCCGCCGGGCACGCCGTGCCGAACTCCTCCAAGGCACGCAGCGCCACCCCCGCCCCCGCCGCGCGCTCCACGAAGCGTGCCGTGGGGCCGTATCGCTCCGGCACGCGCGCGATGATGTGCAGACCGGCCGCGATGCCACTCACCGAAGTGCCCGGAAAGGACTCCGCGAGCGCCGCCACCAGGGCGTCCCGGCGCTCCCGGTACGCCCGCTGGCAGCGTCGCAGCTGCCGGTCGTAGGCGCCGCGCGTCACGAACTCGGCCAGCAGCGCCTGGTCCAGGGCCGGATTCCCGAGGTCCATCGTCCGCTTGCGCTCCACGACCTCGGCGAGCAGCTCCCGCGGTACGAGCATCCAGCCGAGCCGGAGCCCCGGGGCCAGGGACTTGCTCACCGACCCGGCGTAGACGACCCGCTCCGGATCGAGGCCCTGGAGGGCGCCCACCGGAGCCCGGTCGTAGCGGAAGTCCCCGTCGTAGTCGTCCTCCAGGACGTACCCGTCCACCGCCCGCGCCCAGTCGAGCAGCGCGGCACGGCGCGCCGCCGAGTACGCGATGCCGGTCGGGAACTGGTGGGAGGGCGTCGCCACCACCGCCCGTACCCCCGACGCGGTGAGCGGACCCGGCAGCAGCCCGTCCTCGTCCACCGGCAGCCACACCGTGTCCAGGCCGGTGGAGGCGAACAGCCGCCCGTGCTCCGGGCTGCCGGGGTCCTCGATCCCGACGGTCCGCAGCCCCCGCGCCCGCAGCACGAAGCCGAGCAGCGTCGACGCCTGGGCGACCCCCGAGCACACCACCAGGCGTTCCGGATCGGCCACCGCGCCGCGCCGCCGTGTCAGCATCCCGGCGAGCGCCGTCCGCAGCTCCGGCAGCCCGCGCGGGTCGGGGTAGCCGAGTGCCCGGTGGGGCAGCGCGGACAGCACCGAGCGCTGGGCCGACGCCCACGCCGCGCGGGGGAAGAGCGCGAGGTCGGGGGTGCCGGGGCGGAAGTCGACCCGTACGCCCGGCGGGCCCGGAGCCACGTCCCGGACCGCCCGGTCCGTGGACGCCCGCACCGCCTCCCCGACCCAGGTGCCCGAACCGCGGTCGCTGCGCAGGTAGCCCTCGGCGGTCAGCTGCTCGTACGCCTCCGTCACCAGGCCGCGCGAGACACCGAGATCGGCGGCCAGTTCACGGCTCGACGGCAGCCGGGTCCCGGCCGTCAGCCGCCCGGTGCGGACCGCCTCCCGCAGCGCCTCCTGAAGCGCCCGGCCGCGCCGCCTGGCCGGTGCGGCGGCCGCCGGGAGCAGCAGCTCCCAGGCCGGTGTGGGCCGCATACGAGATGTCCCCCTGATCGCGGTGTCCGCGCCGCGCCCGCGGCCGGTCGGCTGTGGTCACGCGGCCGTGGTCACTCGGCGCGGCGCAACGCGGTGGAGAGTACCTTCACCGTGGCCGTCGCCTTCCCCTCCGGCCTGCCGCGATGCGCGAAGTGGTCCCCGATGATGTGGGCGAAGTGGTCCTTAAACCGGGCCGGTGCGCTTTCTAGCGTCGGGGGCATGAACGCGAACTCCCTGCGAGGAGCCCTCCTCGTGACCGTCGCCTATGCCCTCGTGGGTGCCTCCTTCACCGCCAACAGCCTTCTGGGCGACTACCCGTACGCGGGGGGCCAGGCTCTGCGCTACGGCGCCGCCTGCCTCCTGTTGCTGCCCCTGCTCGGACCCGGCGGGCTCGCGCCGCTGCGGGGACTCGGCCCGCGCGGATGGTCCCGGCTCGCCGTGCTCGCCGCCGTCGGCATGGTCGGCTTCAACCTCGCGGTCCTCGCCGCGGAACGTACCGCCGAACCGGCCGTCCCCGGCGTCCTGGTGGGCTGCGCCCCGATCGTCGTGGCCGTGATCGTCCCCCTCCTGGAGGGGCGCAGGCCGAGCCGGCCGGTCCTCTACGGCGCGCTCCTGGTGGCCGCCGGGGCCTTCACCGTCCAGGGGTGGGGACGCACCGACCTGGCGGGCCTCACCTACTCCGTGGGGGCACTGGCGGGCGAAGTGGGGTTCACCGTCCTCGCCGTACCGGTGCTCCGTCTGCTCGGGCCGAAGCTCCTGACAGCCGCTGTCTGCGGGATCGCCGCCGTCGAGTCGGCGCTGCTCGGTCTTGCCGTGGACGGCGGCGCGTTCCTGCGGACGCCGACGGCCGTCGAGACGGGCGCGCTGGTGTGGCAGGCCGTCCTGGCCACGGTCGTCGGGTTCGTCCTGTTCTACATGGGCGTCCAGCGGATCGGCATGGAGCGCGCGACCCTCCTCACCGGCGCCATCCCGGTCGCCGCGGCCGGGACCGCGGCGCTCGTCGCGACCGGCGGCTTCGGCGTCCCGCAGGCCGCCGGCGGACTTCTCGTC
>NZ_JBHUYJ010000014.1:43431-54148 GCF_042668715.1 Streptomyces sp. NPDC057271 | reverse complement strand
CCCTCGGGACAGGGCTCTTCGCCCGCCGGAACGGGTCAGCGGCTGCCGTCCAGGATCACCCGGGCGACGAGAGCCGGGTCGTCGCTCATCGGAACGTGCCCGCAACCGGGCAGCCGGACGAGCCGCGCCCCGGGGACGGCCTGCTTGGCCCGGACGCCCTGCCGGCGCAGCAGCAGCCGGTCGCGGGTGCCCCAGGCGACGGTCACGGGCACCGCGGTGACGTCGTCGCCGAACATCACGGTCCGGCCGGCCTCCAGGGTCTTCCGGAAGCCGGTGGCCTCCCGCAGCGCGAGCGTCTCGGCGACCACCGCCTCGGGTGAACGGCGCCCCGGGCGGGCGTAGATGGTGCTCGTCAGGGCCGTCCGTCCGGCGGCGCTGCGCGAAAGCCGCTCGATCAGCGGGAGCGGCATCGACAGCGCGGCCGCCCGCATCGCGCGCAGCGTCCCGAAGGCGTACCGCCGTTCGCTCTCCGACCAGAACCCGGCCGGGGAGAGCGCGGTGACCGAGCGCACGAGCTTCTCCCGGCCGAGTTCGAGGGCGAGCAGCCCGCCCAGCGAGTTGCCCGCCACGTGCGGCCGTTCGAGACCGAGCGCCTCGCAGAAGGCGCCCAGGACCGGTACCACGGTCGACAGGTCGTACGCGCAGCCGTCGGGCAGCGCGGGGGAGGTGCCGAAGCCCGGCAGGTCCACGGCCACGACGTCCCGCTCGGTCGCCAGGATGTCGAGCACCGGCTCCCACGCCTGCCAGTGGTGGCCGATGCCGTGCAGCAGCAGGAGCGGCTCGCCCGCGCCCCTGCGTTCGTACGCCACGGAGACCGTGCGTGGACCCGCCGGGGTCCGGACCGTGAACGAGATCTGTGCGGACATACGCCTGCTCCTTGACTTAGACACCCTGTCAGCAAGAATTACCGCTCAGTAGGTACGAGTTCAAGGGCGCGGACGGAACTGGACAGAGCGCGGCGCGTCGGCTGGGATGGGGGAGTGGTGACCGACACGTTGACCGACGTCTTCCAAGAACACCGGCCGATACTCATCGGAGTGGCCTACCGGATGCTCGGCCGCGCCGCCGACGCCGAGGACGTGGTCCAGGAGGCCTGGCTGCGCTGGTCCTCCGCGGACCGCGACGACGTCCGCGAACCGCGGGCGTATCTCGTGCGGATCACCACCCGGCTGGCCCTCGACCGGCTCCGCCAGGTCCAGGCCCGACGCGAGTCCTACGTCGGGCCCTGGCTCCCCGAACCCGTCGTCACCGACTTCGGCCCGGTCGTCCCCGACACCGCCGAGCGCGCCATGCTCGCCGACTCCGTCTCCCTCGCCGTCCTCGTCGTCCTCGAATCCCTCTCGCCGCTGGAACGCGCGGTCTTCGTCCTCCGAGAGGCGTTCGGTTTCCCGTACGGGGAGATCGCCGGCGCGCTCGACCGTTCCGAGGCCGCCGTCCGCCAGCTCGCCGGCCGCGCCCGCCGCCATGTCGACGAGGGCAGGCCCCGCTACGACGTCGACCCGGCCGAACGCCGCGACCTCACCGAGCGTTTCCTCGCCGCGGCGGCGGGCGGCGACCTGGAACAGCTCCTTGCCCTGCTCGCGCCGGACGCCCGGCTCATCGGCGACAGCGGCGGCAAGGCGCAGGCACCCCTGCGGGTCATCGACAGCGCGGACAAGGTCGGCCGCTTCCTCGTCGCCGTCGCCCAGGGCGCCGCGGCCTTCGAGTTCCGCTTCGTCGAGGTCAACGGAGCGCCCGGGCTGCTGGCCCTCGCCGGCGGCAAGGCCGACTCGGTCTTCCAGATCGAGGTCCGTGACGGGCGCATCCAGTGCGTCTACATCGTGCGCAACCCCGAGAAGCTGCACGCCGTCGACCCCGGCTGACCCACTTCGCCACCGATGCCCGCCCCCTCTGCCCCGCCTTCTTCCTGGAGGCGGGGCATATTGCTGCGCAGGGCACACATCGGTGCGAACGTCCTGTGAACGATCTACGCCAGAGGGCTGCAATCGGGGGCATCCGGGTCACGATTGGTCTTGACCAAGTAGGTGCGCCGCCTTATGGTCGCAGAGTTAGTGCAGGAACCTTTAATAAACAAGGGCGCGGAAAACCGCCGCGGGACACGGCGAATTGCGGAGGATCAGGGTGGGGACCACGCAGCTGGAATCGGCTCCGGAGCCGAAGTACTGGCACCTCAAGACCGTGATCGGCGAGGCGCTCGACTCCGACTTCTCGGTCGGCGAGATCCTGCCCAACGAGCGTGAACTGGCCGCGCGTTTCGGCGTCGCCCGGGCCACGCTCCGCCAGGCACTGGAGCAGCTCGAACTGGAGGGCCGCCTGCAGCGCCGCCGCGGTGTCGGGACGACCGTCGCACCGCCGCGCGTGGGCGTCGACGTCTCCACCACGCAGCACGTCTGGCCCGGTGTCGGCGAAGAGACCTGGCAGTCCGTGGACTCCGCCCGCGACACCGCCCCCGCGGCCGTCGCCCGGCTCCTCGACCTCGCCCCCGACGAGCAGGTGCACATCGTGCGCCGGCTGCGCGTCACGCACGGCCAGCCGGTCGCGGCCGAGCTCCTGTACGTGCCGTCCTCCTCGGTCCCCGACCTGACCGCGATCGACGCCCCGGCAGGCCCCGCCCGCGCGCGTGTCGTCCTGCGCGAACTCCAGCGCCTCGCGCTGGACGGACAGGACCGCGCCGTCGAGCTCGGCTCGGCCCGCGCGGACGACGCCAGGGAACTGGACCGCCTTCCGGGCGCCCCGGTCCTCGTCGTCACGACCCGCTACCTCTCCGAAGGCCGCACGGCCGCGGTCTCGGTGGCCACCTACCGCGCCGACACCTGCCGCCTCACCTTCGGTGACTCGGGCGACCTCGTGATGGCGTCCTGACAGGGACTGGGACAAGCGAACCGCCGCCCTGACCGGGACCGCGAGCGAACCGCCGCCCTGACCGGGACCGCGAGCGAACCGCCGCCCTGACCGGGACTGGGACTGGGACAAGCGAACCGTCGCCCTGACCGGGAGCCCGGGAGAAGCCTCGGCCCGTCGCGCTCAGCGGCGGGCCGTCGCGGTGCCCTCCACGGCGAAGAGCTGCTCCTCCACGTGGTCGAGGGCCAGCCGCAGCGCGCCCGTCCCCACCGCGGCCTCGCCCAGCATCGACAGCACCACACGCGGCGGGCGGAGGCAGAAGCGGGCCAGCTCGTCGCGCAGCGGCTGCAGGACGCCGTCCAGGCCGGCCGCCCAGCCGCCGATCACGACCAGCTCCGGGTCCAGCGCCAGGACCAGCGCCGCCACGTCGTGCACCAGACGCTGGGTGAAGCGTTCCACCGCCGCCTCCGCGCGGGCGTCGCCCCCGCGGGCCAGCGCGAAGACCTCGGCCACCGCCTGCTCGTCCAGCGGATGGAGCGGCTCGTCCGTGGTGGAGAGCAGATGCTCGGGCGTGACACCCCGGCCCAGCAGATGCAGCGCGCCGATCTCGCCCGCCGCCCCGCCGTAACCTCGGTGCAGCCTGCCGCCGATCAGCGAACCCGCGCCCGGGCTCAGCCCGGCCAGGACGAAGACGATGTCGTCGGAGTCGGTCGCCGCGCCCTTCCAGTGCTCCGCGACCGCGGCCGCGTTGGCGTCGTTCTCCACGAGGACCGGGCACCTGAACGACCGCCTCAGCCGCTCCCCGAGCGCCAGCCCCGTCCAGCCGGGCAGCGCCGTACCGAGCCGCACCGTGCCGTCCGCCTCGACGATCCCGGGCGTGCCGACGCCGACCGCCCGCAGGTTCGACCGTGCCACCCCGGCCCTGCGCAGCACGTCGGCGACGACCGCACGGACCCGCTCCAGGCGCTCGTCCTCCGGAGCCGTCTCCGCGACGTCACGGGACCCCGCGCCGATGATCCGGCCGTCCAGACCCGAGAGCAGCGCGGCGACCCGGTGCGGGCCGATCTCGATGCCCAGCAGATGCCCCGCCTCCGCCCGGAAGCGGAACCTCCGGGCAGGCCGGCCCTGCCGCCTCGCCTCGCCCTCCTCGGGCGCCGCCTCGACGACCAGACCGCCGACGATGAGCCCCTCGACGACGCCCTCGACGGTCGGCCGGGACAGCCCGGTGATCCGCGTCAGGTCCGTGAGCGTGAGCGCGTCGGCGCCCCGCAGAGCATGGAGTACCACCGCGGAATTGATCCGCCGCAGCAGCGACGGATCCCCGCCGGTCAGCCGCCCCACCGTGTGTCCTCCCAGCTCGTGCGCATGTCTGCCGGATGTTACTCAATGGACCGAGGTGCGGCGAGGCCCAGCCGCATCCCACTGTGGCGAACGGGGGTCCTGACGGATCATCGGCTGTCAGAGCCTGGCGGTTTACTGGACCCATGACGCTCGCCCGGCATCTCGCCGCCCTCGACCTGCTGCGCGCCCGCGCGTTCACCGAAGAGGGCTACCACCTCACCGAGTTAGCCGTCGAGGAGCCGACCGAGGAGCAGGCGGAGGCCGAACGGGAAGCCCTCGCCCTGCTCCTGGAGACGCGCTGGGGCCCACCCCGGCTCGTCGGCCTCGACTCCCTGCTCGCCCGCGCCGGAGCGGGCGAGGACATACCCCGGCCCTGGGCGCTGATCTGCGCCTCCGTGCCCGACATCCAGCTCTGGCGGGTCGACACCCACTGGGTCGTGCTCGGACTCACGCGCCGGGGTGAGGACGGCCATGGACTCCTCGCCTGCGTGACGGAGGTGGATCCGCCGTGACGTCCGGCCGCCGGTCCGGCACCCCCGCCGCCTTGCGCAGCCGCCCGAACTCCTGGGCCATCGAATCCACCGTCCAGTGCGCGTTCAGCCCACTCGGATTGGGCAGGACCCAGATCCGGGTCTCCCCGATCGTCCGCTCCTGCTCCCCGACGACCGCGCGCTTCTCGCCGAACGCCGTCCGGTACGCCGTGATGCCGACCACCGCCAGCCAGCGGGGCCGCCGGAGCCGGACCCGCTCGGTCAGCAGCCGGCCGCCCTCCCGGAAATCCTCGGTGCTCAGCTCGTCGGCCCGCGCGGTCGCCCGCGCCACCACGTTCGTGATGCCGAGACCGTAGGCGAGCAGTTCCTCCTGCTCCGACGGCTTCAGCAGCCGGGGCGTGAACCCGGAGCGTGCGAGCACCGGCCAGAAGCGATTGCCCGGGCGCGCGAAGTGATGGCCCGTCGCCGCCGACATCAGACCGGGGTTGATCCCGCAGAAGAGGACCGAAAGGCCGCCCGCCACCACGTCGGGGATGACGCGGTCGCGGGCGGCCTGGAGCTCCTGCGGGGTGAACCGGGTCAGAGGATCGACCCGGGGGTGTACGCGGCGGCCTCAGGGTGCTGCTTGACGATCTCCTCGATACGGGAGACCACGGCGGCGACCTGGTCGGCGGCGGCACCGGTGAACGACAGCTTGTCCGCCATCAGGGCGTCGAGCTGCGCGCGGTCCAGCGGGATCCGCTCGTCGGCGGCCAGCTTGTCGAGGAGCTCGTTGCGCTCGGCACCCTGCTCGCGCATGGCGAGCGCGGAGGCGACGGCGTTCTCCTTGATGGCCTCGTGGGCGAGCTCACGGCCGACACCGGCGCGGACGGCGCCCATCAGGACCTTGGTGGTCGCCAGGAACGGCAGGTACCGGTCGAGTTCGCGCGCGACGACCGCGGGGAACGCGCCGAACTCGTCGAGAACGGTCAGGAAGGTCTCCAGCAGGCCGTCCAGGGCGAAGAACGCGTCCGGCAGCGCGACCCGGCGGACCACCGAGCACGACACGTCGCCCTCGTTCCACTGGTCGCCCGCCAGCTCGCCGGTCATCGAGGCGTAACCGCGCAGGATGACCATGAGGCCGTTGACACGCTCGCAGGAGCGGGTGTTCATCTTGTGCGGCATCGCGGACGAGCCGACCTGGCCGGGCTTGAAGCCCTCCGTCACCAGCTCGTGACCGGCCATCAGACGGATCGTCTTGGCGACCGAGGACGGCGCGGCGGCCAGCTGCACGAGGCCGGTGACGACGTCGTAGTCGAGGGAGCGCGGGTAGACCTGGCCGACGGACGTGAAGGCGTGCGCGAAGCCGAGGTGCCCGGCGATGCGCTGCTCCAGGTCGGCCAGCTTGGCGGCGTCGCCGCCGAGCAGGTCCAGCATGTCCTGCGCGGTGCCGACCGGGCCCTTGATGCCCCGCAGCGGGTAGCGGGCGATCAGCTCCTCCAGGCGGCCGAAGGCGACGAGCAGCTCGTCGGCGGCCGTGGCGAAACGCTTGCCGAGGGTGGTGGCCTGGGCGGCGACGTTGTGGGAGCGGCCGGCCATGACGAGTTCGGCGTACTCGCCGGCCAGCTTGCCGAGCCGGGCGAGGACGGCGACCGTGCGGTCCCGCATCAGCTCCAGCGAGAGGCGGATCTGCAGCTGCTCGACGTTCTCGGTCAGGTCGCGCGACGTCATGCCCTTGTGGACGTGCTCGTGACCGGCGAGGGCGTTGAACTCCTCGATCCGGGCCTTCACGTCGTGCCGGGTGACCTTCTCACGCTCGGCGATGGAGCCGAGGTCGACCTGGTCGAGCACACGCTCGTAGTCGGCGAGGGCGGCCTCCGGAACCTCGATCCCGAGGTCCTTCTGAGCACGCAGCACGGCGAGCCAGAGCTGACGCTCCAGCTTCACCTTCTGCTCGGGGGACCAGAGGACGGCGAGCTCCGCGGAGGCGTAGCGGCCGGCCAGGACGTTGGGGATACGGGGCTTCGCAGTCACAGCAGTCACGTCGACAGATTCTACTGGCGGTTTCTGCAGGCCAGCGCCACAGCCGTTTTCGTCTCTTGCTACGAGACGCCCGTCACGGAACCCAGGGCCTCGGCGGCTGGGTCCGGTCGGCCGGCTCGTACGGAAGCAGTTCCGGCCGCTTCGCCGGGCGGCCGTCGCCCGAGGAACGGCCGGTCAGGCGCCGGCCTATCCACGGGCCGAGGTGCTGCCGCGCGAACCGGGCGTCCCCGAGGCGGCGGGTCACCCAGCCAGGGGGCAGGGCCGGCGGCAGCGGCGTCCGCCAGTCGTCCTCGGCGGCCAGGCCGAGTGCCTGCCACACGGCCTCGGCCACTCGCCGGTGCCCCTCGTCGGTGAGGTGGAGCCGGTCGACGTCCCACATGCGGGGGTCGCCGAGCGCGGGTGCCCCGTAGAGGTCGACCACCAGGGCGCCATGGCGGGCGGCGAGCTCGTCGACGTACCCGAAGAGCTCCTCCATGCGGGGACGGAAGCGCTCCATCACGGGCCCGTTGCGGCCCGGGCTGCGCATCAGGACCAGCTGCCCGCAGGACGGCGCCAGCTTCTCCACGGCCTCGGTGAGCAGCCCCCGTACACGCCCCATGTCGACCTTCGGCCGCAGGGTGTCGTTCAGGCCGCCGACCAGGGTCACCACGTCCGCCTTCATCGCGGCGGCCCGGTCCACCTGCTCCTCGACGATCTGGCCGATGAGCTTGCCTCGTACGGCGAGGTTCGCGTAGCGGAAGTCGGGGGTGCGGGCGGCGAGGCGCGCCGCGAGGAGGTCGGCCCACCCCCGGTACGTCCCGTCGGGCAGTCGGTCCGACATGCCCTCGGTGAAGCTGTCCCCGACGGCGACCAGACTTGTGTAGGTGGCATTCGTCTCCATGGCGTGAGCGATCATACCGCGCGGTATGCGCGCGTTCCGTCGGAGGCGGGACGGAGCCCCGGGGCGCGCGACGCACCCCGGGGCTCCTGGTCCCGATGTCCTACGGAGCCGTCGGCCGGCCGACCAGCTCCCGCAGCACGTCCTCCATCGTGACCAGGCCGGCCAGCTTGCCGTCCTCGTCCAGGACCGCCGCCAGGTGCGTGCGGCTGCGGCGCATCGCCGTCAGGACGTCGTCCATCGGCGTGGCCGCCCGGACCCGGGCGATCGGCCGCATCGCCGAGACCGGGAAGGGCAGATCCCGCGGCGTCACGTCCAGGGCGTCCTTCACGTGGAGGTAGCCCAGGATCCGCTTCCCCGCGTCGACCACGGGGAAGCGGGAGAAGCCCGAGTCGGCGGAGAGCGCCTCCAGCTGCTCGGGCGTCGTCCCGACCGCCGCGTACACGACCTTCTCCACCGGCATGACGACATCCCGGACCGGCCGGCGCCCCAGCTCCAGGGCGTCGTGCAGCCGTTCCGCCGCGCGGTCGTCGAGCAGACCGGCGACACCCGCGTCGGTCACCATCCGCGCCAGCTCGTCGTCCGAGAACGTCGCCGAGACCTCGTCCTTGACCTCCACCCGCAACAGCCTCAGCAGCGCGTTGGCGAAGGCGTTGATCGTGAAGATCACGGGGCGCAGCGCCCGGGTGAGCGCCACCAGCGGGGGGCCGAGGAGCAGCGCGGTACGCGTCGGCTCCGCCAGTGCGATGTTCTTCGGGACCATCTCGCCGAGCAGCATGTGCAGATAGGTCGCCAGGGCCAGCGCGATCACGAACGAGATCGGATGCACCAGGCCGTGCGGCACGCCGACCGCGTCGAAGACCGGTTCGAGCAGATGTGCGATGGCGGGCTCGGCGACGATGCCCAGCACCAGGGTGGACAGCGTGATGCCGAGCTGAGCCGCCGCGAGCAGCGCCGAGACGTGCTCAAGACCCCAGATGACGCTGCGCGCCCGCCGGTCCCCGGCCTCGGCTGCCGGCTCGATCTGACTGCGGCGAACGGAGATCAGGGCGAACTCCGCGCCGACGAAGAAGGCGTTGACGACCAGGGTCAGCGCGCCGATCAGCAACTGGATCGCGGTCATCGGCCCCCCTCCCGGGTCGTGCCGGACTCTTCGAGCGGCGGCGCGTGCATCAGCACCCGCGCGGCCCGGCGCCCGGAGGCGTCCACCACGTCCAGCTGCCAGCCGGCCAGTTCCACCCGGTCACCGACCGACGGGATCCGGCCCAGCTCGTGGGCGATGACGCCGGCCAGCGTCTCGTACGGTCCGTCCGGCACGCGCAGGCCGATCGCCTCCAGCTGGTCGGTACGCGCGGCGCCGTCGGCGGACCAGAGCTCGCGCCCGTCCGCGTCGACACCGGCCCGCGCCAGGTCGGGGGTCTCGTGCGGGTCGTGCTCGTCGCGCACCTCGCCGACGACCTCCTCGACGATGTCCTCCAGCGTCGCGACGCCGGCCGTGCCGCCGTACTCGTCGATGACGACGGCCATCGTCTGCTTGCCGGACAGCCGGTCGAGGAGCCGGTCCACGGTCAGCGTCTCCGGGACCAGCAGCGGCTGGCGCAGCATGTCACCGATGCGCCGGCGGCGCCGCTCGTCGGCCGGAATCGCCAGTACGTCCTTGACGTGGGCGATGCCGACGACGGAGTCGAGGCTGCCGCGGTAGACGGGGAAACGGGACAGACCGGTCGCGCGGGTCGCGTTGGCGACGTCCTCGGCAGTGGCCTGTACGTCGAGGGCCGTGACCTGCACGCGCGGGGTCATCACGTTCTCCGCGGTCAGCTCGGCCAGGTTGAGGGTACGGACGAACAGCTCCGCGGTGTCCGCCTCGAGCGCACCCGCCTTGGCGGAGTGGCGGGCCAGCGCCACGAGCTCCTTCGGGGAGCGGGCGGAGGCCAGTTCCTCGGTCGGCTCCATGCCGAGCCGGCGCAGGATCCGGTTCGCCGTGTTGTTGAGATGGCTGATCAGCGGCTTGAACGCGGCCGTGAAGATCCGCATCGGGGTCGCCACCCGCTTCGCGATCGCCAGCGGTGAGGAGATCGCCCAGTTCTTGGGGACCAGCTCGCCGACGACCATCAGGACGACGGTCGACAGGGCGGTGCCGAGGACCAGGGCGATCGAGGAGGCGACCGAGGCGGAGAGGCCGAGGGCCTCGACCGGGCCGCGGATCAGCTTGGCGATCGACGGCTCGGCGAGCATGCCGACGATCAGGTTGGTGACGGTGATGCCGAGCTGAGCGCCGGAGAGCTGGAAGGTGAGCGACTTGACGGCCTTGAGGGCGCTGGACGCACCCCGTTCTCCGCGCTCGACGGCCTTCTCGAGCTCGGAGCGTTCGACCGTGGTGAGCGAGAACTCGGCCGCCACGAAGGCGCCGCACGCCAGCGAGAGGAGCAGCGCCACCACGAGCAGAAGCACTTCGATCATCGGTTCACCTCCGTTCCATGATCAGTCACGGACAGAGGTATCGCTCGCTTGGTACTGGGAGGCTCGCCCATGGGCGGACGCTCACACCTTTCGATCGTGCGGGGCTGGAGGTGCCCATGGTAAAGGACGGGCAAAGCCGTTCTCAGTCGCGGGGGGCGCTCGGCAGCGGCTTCACCCAGCGGGTCCACTGCTCCTGGGGGTCGTACGCCGCAGCCCGCCATGCGTGCTGCCCCAGTTCGTTGTGGTCGAGCACCATCGCGTCGGCGCGTCGGCCACCCAGTCGTACGAAACGTTCCTCCGCCGCCGCGAGCAGGGCGCCGCCCACGCCCCGGCGGCGATGGTCCGGGTGTACGGCGAGCCGGTAGAGGTGGCAGCGCCAGCCGTCGAAGCCGGCGATCACCGTGCCGGCGAGTTCGCCGTCGCGCTCGGCGAGCAGCAGGGCCTCGGGGTCGTGGGCGACGAGCCGCTCGATCCCGTCACGGTCGTCGCTGATGCTGGTGCCCTCGGCGGCGATCTTCCACAGGGCGAGGACGGCGTCCAGGTCGGCCGGCGCGGCGGTCCGGATGTGCGGTTCGGTCATGGTGCGCATCCCACCACCGGCTCCGGCCGTCCGTCGACCGCGTTTCGCGATGCGGGCGCAGAGCAGTCCAGGCCCTGCCCGAGGGGTAAGGCCTGGCACCAGAAC